>CAYSIU010000369.1:0-3472 GCA_964431095.1 uncultured Chitinophaga sp.
TTGCCCTTCTGCAACCTGGCCGCCAGTGTCTCGCCATCGATCAGTTCCATCACCCTTTGTTTGGGGGCCCCGGTCATAGAACCCATCGGGAAAGTAGCCCGGATGATATCAGCAAACAAAATGTCCTTTTTTAATTCCCCGCTGACCGTGGAGATCATTTGATGTACCTGCGGGAAGGAATAGATACCGAAGAGCTCCTCTACTTTTACGCGGCCTTCACGGCAGATCTTTGCCAGGTCATTTCTTACCAGGTCCACCACCATCACATTCTCTGAACGCTCCTTGGAACTTTTTTCCAACGCCAGCCTGCTCTTTTCATCTTTTTTTTGATCATGCGGTACTCGCTGTGAAGTGCCTTTGATGGGCTGAGACAGGATATGGTTTCCCTGTTTCCGCAAAAAACGTTCGGGGCTCGCGCAGATTAACCACTGATCACCGGCGCGGTAAAGAGCGGAAAAAGGGTTGGGTGAAACGCGACTGAGTTTTTTATAAACATGAACCGGGTCAATGACAGCCTCTTCCGCAAAAAATTCCTGGCAGAAATTGATCTCGTAACAATCACCCCTGAGAATATGATGTTGTAACTGGCCGATCACATGCAGGTACTCCTGCTTTGAAAACCGTTGCCGGATGATGAATGAGCTCTGTGGGGTCTTACCCGGAACGGGTTCCCGGAAAATGGCATCAAAAACAGCAGGCGGGTCTTCCGCCTCAATGGTCATCTGGCTGGTGGAAAAACGAACGATAATTTCCGGCTCAAAGAAAAAAAGATCGGGGAAGCCTACGCCATCGGGGTTTGCGGAAGAAAGTTTCTCCATTTCATTTTTCAGGTCATAGCCCAGGTGCCCGAAGCGCCAGCTCTTTTTTTCATTGATGAAAGACTGCAGCCGTTCTAATGCATTTCCTGCCTGCTTTTTCAACTCTCTTTTTATTCCCGCAGCCAGCAGGCATTCCAATGAGTGCGGCTGCAATGGGTACTGGTGATTGTCCAAAAAGCAAAAAGTGTCGAACCGTTGTGCCCAGTTCAACACTTTTTGTTTTGCCTGCTCAAAATCACTGATCGTGAATGTGCAGTTGGTAGAGATGATATTGTTCAATGCCTGTGATCGGGATAGTTTCAATTAATAATCTTCTTCTTCTTCGTCATCGAAATCTTTGTCACTGAAAAAATCTTTGAATTCATCATCCATCTTAAAATCCTCCTCCTCGAATTCTCCTGCTTTTTTCCCGGCGGTTCCTTTCTTGCCTTTTGATTGCGGGATATCGAATTCCTCAAAATCGGGGTCCCACTCCTCCTCTTCTTCCGGTTTTTCCCATTCATCAGGGCCATCATCTACTTCTTCATCATCTTCTTCTTCCTCCCAGTTCTTTTTGGAAGAAGCGGCCACCTTATCTCCCTTTTTAGCAGGTTTTATTTCCTCCTCTTCTTCCTCAAGATCTTCAACGTCATCTTCTTCGATCTTTTTGGGTTTGGGAGACGCTTTTTTGGCTGACTTTTTTTCGGGTGCGGCATTAGTTTTCCCGGCAGCCTTTTTCGCTTTGTCTGGTTTTATTGCCATGGTCTTACAGGATTATGCCTGTAAAATTTCGGCGAAGTTTTTAATTCGCCAAATTTTTAAATGTTTTTTTTGCCGCTTCAGGCAGCCCGTAAACAGCCTGTTTACGCAAAATTATTTTATCTCGATGATCTGGTCCCGGCCCGGTCCGTTCGATATATATTGAATACTGATGCCAAGATAGTCGTTAATGAAATTTACATATTTTTTCTCCATATCCGGAAGATCGGAGTAGGATTTTACAGCGCTGGTGTCGGTGTGCCAACCCGGGAAGCTTTTATAGCGGGGTGCCGGTTTTACCCTTTCCATCTGGAATGGTATTTCTTCGCTTTCCTGGCCGTTCAACTTATACCCTGTGCAAACCTGTAGTTCCCTGAAAGCATCAAGAACATCCGTTTTTGTCATTACGATCCTGGTCACACCGTTGATCATGCAGGCAAAATTCAGGGCCACCAGGTCGATCCAGCCGCAACGGCGCGGCCGCCCGGTGGTAGCACCAAATTCATTCCCGATCTTTCGGATCTCCTCCCCGGTTGCATTGTCCAGTTCCGTAGGAAAAGGACCACCCCCCACCCGGGTGCAATAGGCTTTGGTAACCCCGATCACATCTTTTATGTAATGGGGTGCAACCCCGAGACCACTGCACACGCCGGCTGAAATAGTGCTGGAAGAAGTGACATAGGGGAAAGTTCCGAAATCAATATCCAGCATACTTCCCTGTGCTCCTTCAGCCAGCACTTTCTTGCCCGCCCTGATCTCCTTGTTGATGAAATATTCACCGTTCACAATATTCAATTGTTTCAGAAATTCCAATGCCTCAAAAAATTCTTCTTCCCAGACTGAAATGTCTTCCTGGAAATTGTAATTATCCAGCAGGCGCTGATGTTTTAAACGCAATTTGATATAAGAGGTGGTGAAGTTCTTATCCAGCAGGTCGCCGACCCTTACACCATTACGCCCGGTCTTGTCCATGTAGGTGGGACCTATGCCTTTCAGTGTTGAACCGATCTTTTGGTTTCCCTTGGCTAATTCAGCCGCTTTGTCAAGAGCACGGTGCGTAGGTAATATCAAATGGGTGCGTTCCGCAATGAACAGGTTTTTTTTAAGGTCAATGCCGAAAGAGGCCACCACATCACATTCTTTTTTCAATGTAACCGGATCCAGCACGACCCCATTCCCGATCAGATTCACGATACCCTCATGAAAAACACCGGAGGGGATCTGGTGAAGCACCACTTTCCGGTCGTTTACATATAAAGTATGCCCTGCATTAGGCCCGCCCTGAAACCTTGCGACCAGGTCGTAGTCCCTGGCAAAAAAATCAACTATTTTTCCTTTTCCTTCGTCGCCCCATTGAAGGCCCAATATTACATCAACCATAATTCGGAGATTTTTCTCGTTCCTCTTCCCTGCAGCGGAGTGTCAAAGGAATCCTCCGGAAGGGTGCGGCGCAAATTTAAGGGTTCACCGGATCAGTGCCACGGTTCCTTTTTTGCTGATGACCTGGTTATTCATTGTTATTCCCTGTATGACCCAGACGTATAAACCTGTAGGTTGTTCTTTGCCGTCAATTTTACCATCCCATCCTTCATGAAGCCGGGTGGTGGAAAATACCAGTTGACCCCATCGGTTAAATATCCTGAAATAATTATAACTCCGGATGCCAACCGGAAAAGGAGTGAATTTGTCATTGTTACCGTCTCCATTTGGCGTAAAGCCAGTAGGGACATATATGGCCGGACCATTGTATACTTTTATATGAACAAAACCTTCCGCATTACATCCCATGCTATCAACCGATGCCACCCGGTAGCTGATCTCATCACCGATAGTCCCGCTCACCGTCACCACCGGGTCAGGAATTGTTGGATCACTGAGACCTGTGGCGGGTGACCAGTTATAACTGATCCCTGGCG
>CAYSIU010000370.1:0-3446 GCA_964431095.1 uncultured Chitinophaga sp.
CGTTGTACGCAATATCACAGATGCTCAATTAAAATAGCAGTGAAACAATTAATCGTAATTCTTCTATCTTCTCTGATATCTCCGTTTTGAGGGAAAGGCCAAGATATGAGTGTTGCTGGCTCCATTGAGGTTGTAAAAATGTTGCGAATAAAGGATAAGGCTGTAGAATCGTTTTATTTAGGGCTTTTCGCCAAACCATCCAAACAATGCTTACGTTTTCTTTTTATTGTAAAAAGATCGACTATTGAAGAAATCCAATCATTTCTGTATGATTCGAGCTATTGCCTGAGACTATATTCGTACAGTTATTTGCGATCAGTATCTAACAGGCGTTATAAAAAAATTAAAGCAGAACTTCGAAAAGATAGCTCTAAAATATATTTTATGAGTGATTGCGTCGGGGGAAACACCGAAGTTAGATATGTTTTAAAAAGAATTAAACAATGGGAAATAAATGGGCGATTTAATACTTGGATGAAGGATTACGATGATCTTGCTTTTAAATGGAATAGCTTTTTAATAACCGAGTAAAAAAACTGCGTACAACATGGGGTTTGGCGCTATGCCTGATCTGGTCGTCGCGGCTTTTAGCAATAAGTTAAGCCGCTCCTCCCAGAAAAATCATTTAACTTGATAGGGCGGCACTGCGCCAAGCCCTGGACGTTATGTGCTACCTTAAGGACGGACAACCATGAGTTTAACATCTGTACTTTCCGACACCAGAAACCAAGACCTTAGAGACAGGTTCAAGACAGATTTTTTGCGACCAGACTTCAGTTTGCAAGGTGAGCTAAAAGCTCCTCCGTTGACAAATAATTACGGAACAGTCGGGACAGCTTTTGATTATTTAATGCGTTTTTATTTGCAATACCACAACAAAGACACATTTATTCAACGCGACCGCTGGGTAGCAGACAGCTCATACAAGATGTTGAATAATATGCTTTCCAGAAACCCCAATAAAGAAATTAGGACAGGTTTTCATCGAGACAAAGTTTTTAAGACAAGCACTCTTCTTAAAATTATTTCCGACCAATACGAACAAACTAAAAGTAACTATACAAAATTTGTGTCCACTGGACAGCTTACAGACGAGCTCGTTTCAAATACAATATTTCTTGCCAAGCTTGACGCATTCGCTCGAGCATTAATTATCGACCAAAATTTTGACAACCATAACCCAGATGACATCAAAGATATTAAGTCAATAATTTCGCTAGTAGACAATAAGTATTTTGTAGCAAAGGAAAAGTGCTATTTCAATCCGACATTTGGAGACGGCTCATTACTGGTTGGCGGTGCAGACGCAGACCTCATAATTGACAACACACTCATTGACATTAAAGCGACAAAACATTTAAAACTTGAGCGTGAACATTTAAATCAAGTCTTGGGCTATTATATTTTATCCCTTATTGGTGGAGTAAACGAAAATCCAGACAGCAGACCAATTGAAAATATTGGCATTTACTTCGCCAGACACGGACAACTTTGGACAATTCCGCTGGTTCGCTTCGGTGACAAGCAAAAGTTTGAAACTTTTAAAGTTTGGTTTCTATCTTTCTGCGCTCAAAAGTACAGATCACTACAAGACATAAAAGAAGCTATTAAATCAGCTTCACAAGAAAGGAAAAAACAAGTTCCTCCTCCCCAGACAGCTACTCCAAAGAAGACAGTTTCGTCTAAAAAGACAGCTAAGAAAAAATCAAAGCGGACAGTGACGCATAAGACGAAAAAGAAAAAAATAAAATAAGGCAGCACATAACAGCAAATTGCCGTCAAGCGGTCGGACGTGTCCGTTGACACGTCCGTAGTTTTAATTAACTTTGTTCTTCGCGGACGTTTTCGAGGCGAAAAGTCCGCTCGAACGGCAATTTGCGGAACGTTGTGCGTCATTTTATGAAACATCTTAAACTTTTAATCATTTCATATTTATCCGTTGTTTATGGTTGCAATTCCCAATCACTTGACAAAACTTATTCGTTGACAAATCAAGAGAAACATTATTGTGACTCCATGAAGATTGACACTTCAATTATTTTGTTAATTAGGACACGAACTGATTCTGTACTGAAGCCATTTCCAGAAAGGTTGGACTTTGTATTAGATGCAGATTTCGATTCCGTAGAAATACATAATTCAGGATTTCTGTTCAATTCATTAAATGGGCAGACTGAAAATATTATCACCAGCCTGAATAAACCTTTAAAAGACAAAGGCTACACAATATTTACCCTCGATGAAAACTTTGGCATCGAAAATAAACCTGATATTGTTGCCGTCTTGCATTGCCTTGACAAATATCAAATACTGAGACAAGTTCAAACAAACGGCATTAACAGGGAAATAGATAATGACAGCCTCATTACCATCATAAAAAAATTTGACGACAAATATTCTCTCGAATTAGTCGGAGCTGGTGACGATTGGTGTGAATTCAAAATAAACAATGATGTCAAAAATTGGATGGCATTAGCCAAAGAAGCATATAAAGTTTGTCCCGACATTGTTGATCAAGGGAGCCGAACTGTGGCAAAACTTGCCGATGAAATGAAACGTACTAAGAAATTATATTTCTGGTGGGACTAAACGAACGCACAACATGAGGTTTTCTGCTATGCTGGCTGACGAATATATACTGACCGTCCCGTTCGCTTATCATCTGTAGTCCGGGCTGGACGAATAAAACTCAGCGATAGAATAAATCATCAACTACATTAACTTTACTCAGCTTCGGTTCCGGGCTGACGAATCACGGAATATCAGCACAGCAGAAAGCCCTGGCCGTTACCAGCAACCCTGCTCAACATTCCTCTATCTTCAAAGTTCCTACGATATTACTCAAAAACTTTATTGCCCTTTTCGGTTTGACACTTACGTTTTATGCAAACGCACAAACTAATTGCACTTACAGAATAGATACATCGGCAATTTTAAATAACAAAAACTTGGACGGGTTTCTTTTCGAATTACAATCAGACAGTTTTAAAATTCAAAATAATAAAAAAGCTATACCTCATTTTATTAAAAAACAGCTACGTTGCCTAACGAATGGCTTCTCAATTGCAAACCCAGGACAACCATACCAAGAGTCAGATTATATTCGTTGGAAATTACCAACGCGACTACTTGTTTTTCTTGCAAAAAGCAATGATTTACTTGTGATGACCTATTATATTGGAGGCATGTTCCGATCCGGGCACATGCTCTTCATAAAATTCAACAACAAGAAAATCTTAGACTTGTGGACAGGATATTGCTTCTATGGGATGGAATCGATTCAAGGGATGATTGACAATATTAAGCAAAACAGAAGTAAGGAGTGGGGGCTTAACACAAACATGATTTATTTTTAAACACTTTCTCGATATAAAGGGCTGCTGGTAACAGGGGCTTGCCGCCATGGCACAACGCTGGGCAGCTTGCTGAAAAAAACTTAAGCTGCC
>CAYSIU010000371.1:0-3445 GCA_964431095.1 uncultured Chitinophaga sp.
GGGCGCCGCGGGTGGAGAAATATTCCAGCGCAGCCTGGGTAAAAACGTTCTTCCGGTATATGAAAATGATCACCTGAATGCAGACGTTTTGTACCATAACCACGGCAGCTTATTTCCCCGTCGCGAGGGCTCTTTATTCCTCACTGCAACAACAGGACCCCGGGAGTATATTGCATGTGCTGATTGTGGACGGAAATTCTTTTTCCTCCGAAAATAATCTGCGGTTGCTTTCGCTGGACGACATTTCCGGAACAACCCTTTTTAAAGATATCAAGACAAAATACGCACTGGCCAATATCGATAGCTTCCGGTGGGCGTTGAAGCCACTCCTTGTTGGTTATCTTCTTGAAAACAACTATGAAAAAGTAATCTTTACAGACCCGGACCAATATTTCACCGGGCGGTTTGATTTTTTATTCGACTTACTTGACAAACACGGGCTGCTGTTAACTCCGCACTGGCCCGATCCTGATGTCAGCACCAATCCGGATAGTGTTCTCTCGGTGATGAAGGGTGGTTTATTCAATGCAGGCTTTGTCGGCGCCAGCCGCAAGGGATTGCCTGCCATTAACTGGTGGGCCGCACTCTGCTATTATAAAATGGAAAAAAGACCTGATCTCGGGGTCTATGATGACCAGAAATACCTCGACCTGCTTCCGGTGGAGTTTGAAAATGTACATATACTCAGGCACCAGGGCTGCAACCTGGCATCCTGGAATATCCAGGCCTGCAAAAGAGAGATCATCAACCACCAACTGCGGATCAACAGGATATTCGAACCCGTTTTTATTCATTTTGCCAACAACACGATCCGTAATATATTGAACAGGAACGATGCATTACTGAAACCTTATCTTGATGAATATATTGCAAAATTGAAGGAACAGGGCTATGACCTGTTAAAAAATATCAATGAACATTTCCCTTCGGGATACAATACCTTGTTTTATAAAACCAAACACCGCCTTCGCTTACGCACCCGTTTGAAAAGATTCCTCTACAGATTAGCCGAAAAATTATAAATGCCGGTCGTATCAGTAAAACATATCAGTTTCCTCTGTTCCCGCCTTGACCTGCCCGGAGGCATCGAACGGGCGATTGTGAATACGGCTAACCTTTTTGCCGGAAAAGGGCATACTGTTACGTTGCTCGTACTGGATGAAACAGACAAAAGCTTCTACCCTATTCATTCATCCGTACAGGTAATCCGCCAATCGATGTCCTTTGGCATCACAAAGGAGGGAAATATCGTTTCGCGGAAATTTAAATTACTGAGTGACGTACTGGAACTTCGCAAGCTCCTAAAAAAATTACACACGGACCTGGTCATTGCCAATGAATATCCCTTTGCTACTGCCGCCGTTTTATCGGATGCAAAAAAATATGCCAGGCTGGTTTCCTGGGAACATCATCACTTCTCTGAGCTAAAGAAGAGTTCTTTCTGGAACCGGATGTTCCGGCTTACCTATCCAAAACTTCATGGAGTGATTTGCCTGAATGAAGAAGAAAAAAAATTATTTGAACAGGTAAATTCTAACCCCATTGCCATACCCAACTTCATTGAACGGGACACCCGGTCTTCGTTGTCTGATAAACTCATTCTGACGATAGCAAGACTTACCCATGTAAAAGGGACCGATCTCCTGTTGCAGGCAGCCGCAATGGTTTTGAAGCAGCATCCCGACTGGAAATGGAAGCTGATTGGAGAAGGTGAAATGAAAAGAGAAATCAACGATTTTATTGAAAACCAAAACCCCGGACAACAGTTGATCCTCCAACAACCGGTCAATCATAATATCATGGGCGAGTACAGGGAGGCTTCCTTCTACGTAATGACATCCCGCTATGAATGTTTCCCTATGACCCTCCTGGAGGCCCAATCTGCGGGTTTGCCATGTATTTCTTTTGATTGCGACACGGGTCCGAGACATATCATTGACCACAATACAAACGGTATCCTTGTTAAAAAAGAAGATGCCACCGCTCTTGCCACTGCCATTACATCGCTCATCAACAATGAAGAAAAAAAGAAGCTGATGGGGGAAAATGCATGGCAGTCTGTCCAGCAGTTTAATCCGGAAAAAATTTATGAGATATGGAGTGAGAAAGTTCTTACTTTATAACCAGTCTTCCCGTCCAGTCAATCCGGCTAAGATAAACGGGCCCATTCAATGAGAAATATTCATCTGTGGCTTTCCGGGCGCCCTGCCAGGCGCCATAATCGTCAATGATCAATACAGCACCCCTTTCAAGCCGCGGGTATAGATGAATCAACTCATGTCGGGTAGATTCGTACCAGTCCGTATCCAAACGCAATAGGGCGATAGGCGAAGAAATACCGGCTGTGATTGTCTCTTCTACTTTTCCTTTGATCAATTTAACGTGTGCAGCCGGGTAACCGGTAAGAGCCATGTTTTTCAAAACTTCATCTATCGATGAACGGCACCAGTTACTTCCGCCATTCACAGTTTTCAGCCTTTCCCATTCTTTTTTTTCAAAGTCCCCGTCCATTTCACCCGGCTGGGTCATCCCTTCAAAAGTGTCGTATAAAAGGATTTCCCGGTCGTTGACGCCTGCTTCCAAAAGACAATATGCCATCAGCATGGCCGAGCCTCCCTTCCACACCCCACATTCGACTAGGTCGCCCTTGATATTTTTTTTAAGAATATATTGAATGGATTTATACAAGGCATAGGATCTTTCCGGTCCGGCCAATGTATATTGTTTGACCTTCTCATAAAGGCGGAGGAATTCTTTGTCTGACCCGATATCTTTCTGCGGATCTCTATCTGCCGCAGGTTTGCGCGACAGCTTCAGACCCAGCAACCCCAGGGGATAATTGATGATCTGTGAAATCTTCAAGATAAAAAGGGAATTTTATGGTTGATATAGTTTAAAGGCTTCGGGCCGCAGGCTGCAGGCTTTTGCCGCCGGCCAATGACTATTTATGAATAACCGTTAACTCTGAACTCCTGGTCCGTCAAACTATTCATCCAGTTTCAATACGGCTAAAAAAGCTTCCTGGGGAATCTCCACCGAACCGATCTGTCTCATCCTCTTCTTCCCTTCCTTCTGTTTTTCCAGTAATTTTCTTTTCCGGGTAATATCTCCGCCATAGCACTTGGCTGTTACATCTTTTCTCAATGCAGATATACTCTCGCGTGCAATGATTTTAGCGCCAATCGCGGCCTGGATCGCTATCTGGAATTGTTGACGTGGCAGAAGTTCTTTCAGTTTCTCACACAATCTTCTCCCAAAATCCTGGGCGCGGCTCCGGTGGATCAATGCCGACAATGCATCGACTTTATCCCCATTGAGCAGGATATCCATTTTTACAATATCACTTTCCCGGTAACCGATCGGGTGATAATCAAAGGAAGCATACCCCCTTGTCTGTGATTTTAACTTGTCGTAAAAGTCAAATACGATCTCGGTCAGCGGCATT
>CAYSIU010000372.1:0-3442 GCA_964431095.1 uncultured Chitinophaga sp.
AAAAATACCCAATATAGAATTCAAATTTATGGATTCGATTCTTTGAAACCTATCCTTGTTAGTTCGTATCTTTTGATGGAGGTGATATTAGAACTGATAAGCAACTCGATAAAATCAATGCCTTCAGGCGGAACAACAACAATTACAGGAGCAAGTGAAGATAATCAAGATTATATTGTTTTTGAAGATGAGGGGTGTGGAATCGAAGAGGCGGATATAGAACACATATTCGTAAACGGATATTCAAAATGGGAAAGGGGTCGAAAAGGAGGAGGAATTGGTCTTTTTGAAGTTAACCGAATCATTGAATTTTGGGGTGGTGGAATTAGTGTAACAAGTAAAGTCGGTCAAGGAACCAAATTCACTATTAGACTTCCTTTAAGATAGAATAAAAAAATAGAAAATGAAAGGAAAAATACTAGTAATTGAAGATAATCCCATTTGGCAAAGAAAATTTAAAAAATTTCTTGAACTTGATGGATTCTTTGTAGAAATAGTAAGTAATCCAAAAATAGCAATTGAAAAAATTCAAACTGAAAGGTTTCATTTTATCACAATAGATATGCAGCTTAATGAAAAGAATAAAGAAGCAAAGTCTTTTGAAGGATGGGATATTTTAGAGTTGATAAAAAAATTCAGAGTTCAAGCAATTACTCCCGTTATGGTAATTACTGGCTATGGCGCTCAATATAACGAACTTAAAGCCACTAAAAAAGTTGAGAGTCTTTTCTTTATGGAAAAAGGGGAATTTGATAGACAAAAATTTTTAGAGATTATTAATAAACAAGTAGAAAAAATAGATCTACGGTTTAAAGATGACCACCGGGGAGATTAATACCTTCAAACCCTAAATGGCCCATAAACCCACTATAATAATCATTGAAGACGAAGAAATTTGGTTAACCAAATTATCCAAGCTTGTTTTAAAATATTTTGATGTTAAACTTGAAGTATATCCATCTTTTAATGAAGCTGAAACAAGGTTAATGGATAGTTCGGTTAACTTCGATTTATTAATAACCGACATCTATCCAGATAAGAAATCGAAGCAAACAAAAGGCCTACAATTTGTTGATTTTGCAAATCAAATTAAATACAAACCTGTAATTGTAGTAACCGGAGAGCCTTCTCTTGTAAAGACTATTCTAAACAATTATGAAGTAATAAACGCTTTTGACAAAGGTGGATTCGAACGAATAGATTTTATTAATGCAATAGGTTCAGTAATTAATTCAAAAAAAGCTCAAGACACTCAGGATTCAAACGATAATTCCAAAAATTCTGAAAATCCAGAGGACTTTATTGTTTCATAGTTTATGATCGAGACTACACAATCTGAAAAGGTAAAAAATAGATTACATCATCACTCAAGAGTCTTATTGACTGTTTTTATATACATATTATGGATTACAGCTATTATAATGTTCGGGATAATGATCTTGGGTATTGTTAAAATTGCCTTTGGAATTTACCAGGAGTGTAGTAACTCAGATAATACTGGATTAATTAAAATTCTTGAAGGGTTAGAGCTAATTTTTGTTGCGCCCCTTTCCTATCTCTTAATACTTTCTTTAACAAAATACATATCTGCGACTAAACCAGAAATCAATCCATCTCTTGAAATTAAAAAAAAATATATAAACCATTCTTCGTTGGAAATTACAAATGTTAAAATACTTACTACTAGCCTATTTATCTCTATTTTATTGCTTCATTCTATTAGATTAATTCTACAAAAGGAAATGTCTTATAACTTAATTATCTATGTTTTATCATTAATAGTCATCTTGATAGTGTATTACTTAATGCTTGATTCTGTGGCTAACAAGCTTAGGGCTAAAAATCAAGATTCTTGATTTATTCATCTGCTTAAATTTCTTACAGTATTGCCTAGTCGTTCTGAGTTTATAACTCAGGATACATTATTGTCCCGTGTTTGTAACTCAGAACCTTCTCGCCTCCGATGTTCAGTAGGTTGATGTGCTGACCCCTATTGAACCAGCATATTATCACATTAGCAAATTAGCACATTTGCATTATCTTAGTATTCTTCTAACCCCTCCACGATTTATTTCTTCATCAAAAAACGCACAATCATGATCATTGTACACGACATCTTTATCTGCAAGCCCGGCAATGCCTCCAAACTGGCGAAAATGTTCAAAGCATCTATGGAAGGGAACCAGGACCTGGTCAATGTAATGACAGATATGACCGGCGACTTCAACAAAGTAGTAATGGTAACAAAACACGAAAACCTGGCGGCCTATGAACAGAGCTGGGAAAAATTCATGAAGGACGAAGCCATGAGAAAGAAAATGGAAGAGATCATGAAGGATTACCAGAATATGTATTTGACGGGGTCGAGGGAGATCTACAGGGTTTGGTAACACGAATTACACAATTGAAACGAAACTGCCGGCAACAGTTGCTTCTCCGCCAATATGCCTCCGGTATAAAATATCCTTCTGCCGCACAGGCCCGGAAAATTGAAAAAGCGGTTCATGCCCTGGCGAAAGAACTCCGGACTATTTCGCTTTATGCCGAAGAATAATCATTCATTAGCCAGACTCCCGTTTACAGAAATGACTTTAATTTGCATTTACTGACTTCTCTATAATATATTACATTTTTAACTACTTCAATATTTAGTATGAACAGGCTATTACTCACATTGATTACCTGCAGCATTTTATTGTCGGTGCATTCCCAACCCAAATCGTTAACCAAACAAGACTACGAAAACGCCGAAAACCAATTGGCTTACAATACCCAGCGTTTTGTTGACCGCGGCAATGTGAACCCGAACTGGCTGCCGGGTGACCTGTTCTGGTACCGCGTGCTGACGGCACAGGGAAGTGAATTCATCCTGGTAAACCCTTCGAAAGGAATCCGCGGAGGAGCATTTGACCAGGAAAAACTGGCAAAAGGACTTTCCGCAGCCACCGGAAAAACCTATACGGCTTGGATGCTGCCCTTCCAATCCATCAGCTTTACCCCGGATGGCAAGTCAGTTATTTTCCGCGCGGACGGCAAACAATGGAAATGCGACCTGCAGAATTATACCTGCACCAGGGATTCATCACAGGTAAGTGGTAACAGACCCGGTGGTGGCGGTGGGTTCCGTGGACCGGGCCGTGGCAATGAAGTACTGTCGCCTGATGGAAGCAAATCTGCTTTCATCAAGGATTATAATTTATGGGTGAGAGATGTAAAGACCAGCCAGCAAACACAACTGACCACCGATGGAATAAAAGATTTTGGATATGCTACCGATAATGCTGGTTGGACAGGCAGCGACCGGCCCGTGCTCCGCTGGTCGCCCGATTCCAAAAAGATCGCCACGTTTAAACAGGATCAGCGCAACGTTGTTGAGCTGTATCTCCCCAGCACCAATGTCGGTCATCCCAGCCTGATAGAATGGAAATATCGGCTAACGGGC
>CAYSIU010000373.1:0-3441 GCA_964431095.1 uncultured Chitinophaga sp.
CAAAGGAGGAAAGATCATCGGCGGATTTACACCGGTTCAGCGTTATTTTATCGGCTTTGCACTTTCCTGGTACGGAAAAGTAAGAGATGAAGCCCTTAGCGTATCGGTAAAATCGGACGTGCATGCCCCGAATTTTTACCGCGTGAACGGGCCTGTGGTGAACATTGATGAATTTTACCAGGCATTCAACATCAAACCGGGGGATAAAATGTATCGGTCTGATAGTTTGAGAGTGAGGATCTGGTAAACACGAATTACACGAATTACACAAATTACACGAATGATACGAATAAGGGGGCGGGTAAGACCTGCCCTTTTATTTTTTATATAAGCCTGTATAAGTAATCCCTAATCCCGGTTCGTTGCTGTAAATAATTTTTCCGAAATCATATTCGATTCCCGTCGCCACATCTTCTTCGAGCAGCAAAGGGCCATCCATATCCACATGATCAATAAAGGGCAGCAAGTGGGCAATGGCGGCTGAACCTACGGTGGATTCGTTCATGCAGCCGATCATGACCTTCATACCCAGCTCTTTGGCTTTAACGATCATCCTTCCCGCTGCTGTGATGCCACCGCATTTGGTAAGTTTAATATTAATTCCATGAAAATAAGGATGGCATTTCTCAACGTCCTGCTCCGACACACAGGACTCATCGGCGTAAAGAGGAAGAGATGATTCGGGGAACAGTATTTTCATTCCTTCCCAGTCGTCCTTTGCCAGTGGCTGTTCTACCAGTTCCACATCCAGCTCTTGTAACCGGGGGATCAGTTGTTGCGCAGTTTCCAGGTCCCAGGCGGCATTGGCATCTACCCGCAGGGTAGCACGGGTATTTTCCCTCAAAGTCTTGACAATCCCAATGTCATCAGCAGTTCCTACTTTGATCTTATAAACAGGCCATGGTTTTTCCTTCATTTTGGCTACCATCTTATCAATGTTGTCGATCCCAATGGTATAATCGCAAACGGGGTTCTTCGAAATATCCCCATTCCAAAGCTCATACAGTTTTTTATTCTTCATTTTACCATAGAGATCCCAGGCAGCGATATCAAGGGCGCAAACCAAAAAAGAATTTTGGGGAAACAAATGATGCAGGTAGTGCCAGTAACGTTCCGGCTCCGTGAATGCAAATTTTTCAACGAATGTTTTTTTTGCTTCAAGATCGGCGATCATTTTGTCTACCGGGATATTGTAATATTGAATGGCCGGGGCTTCGCCGTAACCCTTAATCCCCATGTGCTCCAGCTCTACAATTAAAGTGGGCTGATGGGTCTTGGTTCCTTTAGAGATCGTAAAGGGGTGGCGGAATTTTAAATTATAAGACCAGGATCGGACTTTCATAGATTAATTTGCTAATCTGCTAATGTGCTAATAGGCTAATGGATTATTGGTTACCACATCCGAATTATCCTAATCAGCAAATTAGCATATTAGCACATTATCCCATTAACTGATTATCTGCCGCTATGCACAATGTATCCTTTCAGCTCCTCGTTGAATTCCTTTTGCCGGGTTAGATCTTCAAGCGAGATGTGCATCCGGTATTGCCAGTAGTGCCGCGGGTTTGCCGGATTATTGATCCGTTCTTCCTGCGGTTTTTCGCGACGGAGCGTTTCACTCATACCCAATATGTCCTGCAACTGGAAAATGCTCCACATGGCTGGTGAATAAAGGTGTTGCAGCACTACTGCCCGGTTGATCCACGATTCGCAGAACTGGGGAGCATCTCCCCATTGACCGAGTACATGGTTATAAAAATGCTGAGTATTCTCCCTGTTTTCCTCCCACCAGCCGCGGATCGTGCTCATATCATGGGTGGAGGGAGTGATCACTGACATATAAGGTGCATCATTGGGATGAAAAAATTCATTTTTGGGATCCTTGGGCATCCGTTGTATCTCCAGGCTCAGGATACCCAGTTGCTGCATTACCTCCGGCACACAATGAGGCACCATGCCCAGGTCCTCCCCGCAAACCAGCATGTTGGTGGCGGCTTTCAGCTGCGGCAGTTTATGCATCGCTTCCTTGTACCAGAAATCATCCTGTCGCCGGTAGAAGTAATTTATATAAAGGGATCTCAGCTTTTCCTGTACATGCGGGATCAGGTGTTTGAAGGAAAGAGTTTTTCCCATGGAAATGCGGAAATGAAATTCCTGTCCCTGGGAGTCCTTTTCTTCAAACAGGATCACATTCGAAATAAGGTCGAAGATCCCCAGTTTCAGCGTTTCATTTTCTTCCGACTCGTCCAACCCGGCAAAATACGCTTCCACTTGTTTTTGGGTCTCGTATTCCGGTAGAAGATCATAACCGCCCTGTTCATTGGCAACGAGAAATTGTTCTTTTACGGTTTGCGCTTTTTCGCCGAATAATTCGTCCACTATCTCATCCGTGATAAAAGGCCGGCAGAATCGTTGCAAATCGAACCAGAGACCGTTTTCGCCAAATTCGTTGATATGCACCGGGAGACAGGGGACAAAACGTCCCATGATCCCCTGCACCTGGTTGGCGGGTATGGTCCAGATGCGGAAAAACCCCAGTATATGATCGATACGGAACGCGTCAAAGTAATTACTCATTTGTTTGAAACGCCGCTTCCACCAGGCAAAACCATCTTCCTGCATGCGTTTCCAGTTATAGGTAGGAAAACCCCAGTTTTGCCCGACGGCAGTAAAATTATCCGGGGGTGCGCCGGCCTGCCAGCAGGTATTGTAGAGTTCGGGCGACACCCATGCATCGCAGCTGTTCCGCGAAATACCAATCGGGATATCCCCTTTCAGCACGATCCCTTTTTTATGTGCATAGTCTGCCGCCTCTTTCAATTGCAGGTGAAGGTGATATTGGGTAAAGTAATAAAACCCGATATTTTTATAAACGGGTGATTTCGGTGAACAAAGTTTTTCGATCTCCTCCCTTTTATAAAGAGCATTGGTTTTCCAGTCGTTGAAATCAGAGCTTCCGGATTGATCGCGCAGGCAGCAGAATGCGGCGAAAGGTTCCAGCCAGTATTTATTTTCTTTAAAGAATTCCCGGAAGCCTTCGTGGGCCAGGCACTCCTCTCCCATTACCTCGTAAAGTTCTTTCAATACCGCCCATTTGAATTTCATCACTTCTTCATAATCCACTTCGGCAAGCCCGTTCAGTTCTTTTTGTTTTCTTTTCAGGGATCGTAACTGCGCGGCATATTGTTTTCCTGCCACCTGCACGAGGTTGATATAAATGGGATGTAATGCAAACGCCGAAATAGCGGCATAGGGGTAGGAATCCATCCAACTGAACGTGGCCATGGTGTCATTGACGGGCAAGAGCTGGATCAGTTTCAATCCTGCCCCCTTGGCCCAATCCACCAGCAATTTGATATCGGTAAATTCCCCTACTCCAAAACTATTTTTGCTGCGCAGGCTGAACACCGGGATGGCAACCCCCGCCCCTTTCCAGGTATT
>CAYSIU010000374.1:0-3435 GCA_964431095.1 uncultured Chitinophaga sp.
AATCGCCATCCACGTAATAGATCACTTCATCACTGTCGATATTGCTGTGGTTATAAGGCGCCGGGATGGCCTGGGGATGATAATCGAACAGGCGGGGTACAAAAGAGCAAACTACAAATGCATTTGTTTCGAAGGTCTGGTGGACAGGTGGTGGTTGATGCACGCGGCCGGTGATCGGTTCAAAATCATGGATGGAAAAAATGAAAGGATAACAACATCCATCCCACCCGATCACATCAAAAGGATGTGTGCCGTAATGCAGGCCGTACATCATCCCGCGTTTTTTTGCTTTGATCAGGTAATCTCCTTTTTCATCGTAGGTCTTCAGGTCCTGCGGCGGACGGATATCCCTTTCGCAATAGGGAGAATGTTCCATCAGTTGCCCGAACCGGCTCATATACTTTTTCGGGAACCGCAATGGTGTAAATGACTCGACAATAAACAACCGGTTCTTATCATCTTTGAATTCAATCTGGTAAATGGTCCCGCGGGGCAACACAATATAATCTCCGTAGCTGAACGGCAGTTCGCCGTATTGTGTATGCACAGCATTTTTTCTTCGGCTACCCGTGGTGCAGCGTCCACCTGCGGTTCTGTTTTGATGATCTGTGTGGGCGGGTAACAGTGATAGAGCAGGGAATAATCGTCGCTGAACCCTTCGGTGGAGAATAATTGCTCAGCATATAAATTGCCATCCGGTTTCCGGAACTGGGTATGACGTTTATGGGGAATGTTTCCGAGTTTATAATAATGAGGCATAGATTGAGTTTGGAATTAAGAAATGGAAATTCGAAAGAAGGCAAAATTGATTTGCTATTTCTCCAACTCCAGTGAGACCATCAGGAAATAGTATTTCCATTTCCGTTTATCGATCCAGTAGGTAAAGTTCCTGTGAAAAGTCATTTGCTTAATTTGCTCCCCAAATGTAGAACAAAAGATTTGACAAAAATCGGCCTGATATCGGATACGCACGGCTATCTTGATGAGCAAGTTTTTGAGCATTTCAAAAACTGCGATGAGGTCTGGCATTCCGGGGACTTTGGCACAATCGAGCTCGCCGGCTGGGGCGACCTGATCGTTAAAGGGGTCTATGGTAATATTGATGGTCCCGGGATCCGGTCAGCTTACCCTGGGCAACTGGTATTCATATGTGAACAAGTGAAAGTAATGATCCGGCATATCGGGGGATCTCCTCCCCGGTATAACCCCGAAACAAAAAAGGAATTGCTGCTGCATAAGCCCCAATTGTTCATTTGCGGCCATTCGCATATTCTAAAAATTATTTATGACCCTGGGATCAACTGTTTATACATGAATCCCGGTGCAGCGGGTAAAACAGGATGGCACAAAGTAAGAACGATCATCCGGTTTGCAATAGACCGAAAGAATATCAAAAATTGTGAAGTGATCGAGCTGGGCAAACGCTGAGCTTTGCTAAAATAACAGAAGGAAAACAAACATATTACCTTATACAATCAGAACCATCATTTGCAGGACAATTGATGGTTCTGACAGTTAAGCTTTACAGTTCCTGAATCAGTTATGTGCCATTTCTTCCATTTTCCTGTGCATCTCTTCCTCGGATACATCCCTGATGTGTGTAGCTACGAGCCACACATATCCAAAAGGATCCTCAATGCGCCCGCTTCTGTCGCCATAAAACTGGTCGGTGACCGGTAACACTTCTTTGGCTCCTTTGGCAACCGCTTTCTTAACCACCTCATCTACATTCTCCACATACACACAGAGGTTGACTGAGTTCCCTTTCAGCGTTTTGGGACTCGTATTAAATTTCGGGTTTTCATCTGCGAGGAAAACCAAAGAATCGCCAATCACGATTTCAGCATGTCCAATCGTTTTGTCGGGGTTATCCATCCGCATTTTTACCCTGGCCCCAAAAATTGACGAATACCAGTCTATCGCAGCTGCCGCACCTTTGAATGCCAGCGCGGGAATTACGGCACTATATCCCTGCGGGATATATGATTTTTTTGCCATAGTGTTTAAAGTTTAAAGGTTAAATAATAAGTAGCATTAGAATGGTAAGCCTGTTTCTGCCACAAAATTGTTGCCACAATTCATTCCACAATCGTGAAACATGTAATGAAAAAATGCAAGTGGAACTGGCGTCCAGTGATTTATTTTCCCATCCGCAGAAAATGACAATTACATGATAACCACATAATGCTGCGAATGTTTATTATGGCGAAACAGCTATTCCCGCTCTTTGAAGGACAGATCTTTTTCCAAACTTGTCACAGTACCATTTAGTAAAATAAGGAAAGCGGTTACTTAGATCACTTGCTTTTTTCAGGCGGGTTGTCTTCGGAGTGAAGAAGGGTTGGTCTTATAATGCTGTTTGAAAATTGTGACAAAATGTTCGGGACTGTTGAAACCGCATTCATAAGCAATAGCGGAAACGGGCAAATTTGTTTCGGTCAGCAACACTTTGGCATGCGTCAACCTCACAGCGCCCAGGTATTGGTGAGGCGATGTGCCGATGATGGTCTTGAAGATCCGGCTGAAATGAAAAGGACTTACGTGGCAATGGGTAGCTAGCTGCTGAAGGGAAATATTTTCATTAAAATGCGCCAGGATGTAATTTCTTGCCGCTTCCACAGTGCCCAGGTGGTACTGCTTTAGCTTATCGGGAATATTACCCGGTGTTTTTGCATTACCCAGCACCGCCATCATCTTTTCTAGTAAACCGATCACCAGTTCATCCATTTCCAGACAATCATAACTCTTTGAAAGTATTTTCTGAAATATGCGGTGATGCAGAAATTCCAGCCCGGGTGTGGCATTTACCATCACCGAATGGATGTCGTTGTTCTTCAGGATCCAGGGCAATTGATCTCCATAGTTACTGATTATGTTCTCTTCAAAGAATGATCTCCGGAATTCAAAGATGGTGACGATGTCAGGCTGATTATCAATATGACGGGTGGTATGTTCAAAACCCGGTTTGGAAAGCAATACCCTGCCGGTATGTACTTCATCCTTTCTGCGGAACGTACGGTATTCAAAAAAGCCCTTGCGGATAAACGCCAGGCTGAAACTGTCATTGTATTCCGGATCGGTAACCGAACAAACCACGCAATGACACTTAAAATCCAATACCCGGTAGAAATCCGACTGGTGAAGAATATGTATATCCGCAATTTTCACGGGAATAAAGATAGTTATTTGGTAAGTCGTGAGTAGTCAATCTTATTATTCGGAATCCGGTATGTAATTCCTGACTCAAGTCCCCGCTTCAGGCCGCAAGCCTCAGGCTTCAGGCCCCAGGTTACACAAAAAGCAAGATTCCTAAGTTGGTATCATTCATTTTGCATGAATTTGCACGCATAAAAAAAGAAAAATGAAAAAAGAGATCAATTATTACATTAGTGAAATGGAAAGTATTTACAACGGCGAACCCTGGTACGGCAAGCC
>CAYSIU010000375.1:0-3429 GCA_964431095.1 uncultured Chitinophaga sp.
CGATGAAGGATCTATTTTATTTATGCCCGTTACGTTACCGGATGTGTCGAATTCGGAAGTAAAAAGGATATTACAGGTGCAGGATAAAATGATAAAGACATTACCGGAAGTAGAGAATGTGTTAGGAAAAGCAGGGAGGGCCAATACCGCTACGGATAATTCACCAATCAGTATGATCGAAACCATTATCCTGCTCAAACCAAAGTCGCAATGGAGGAGCGGGATTTCAAAAGAAGATATCATCAATGAACTGAATTCGCGGTTACAGATCCCGGGCACTACCAACGGCTGGACGCAACCGATTATCAACCGGATCAATATGCTTTCTACCGGTATCCGGACGGATGTGGGCGTAAAGGTATTTGGTCAGAACCTGGATACCATTTATGCATTGGCTCAAAAAATGGAAAAAGAACTGCAGGGTATCGCCGGTATCAAAGACCTCTACGTAGAGCCCATTACCGGTGGGAAATATATTGATATTGACATCAAACGGGAGGAAATCGGGAGATATGGGCTCAGTGTGGATGATGCAAATGCAGTCATTGAAAGTGCTTTGGGGGGAATGAAGATCACCACTACGATAGAAGGGCGCCGCCGGTTTTCCGTCAATGCCCGGTTTGGCCAGGATTTCAGGAATAATTTACAGGCATTGAAACGCCTGCAGGTGCAGACGATGAATTTTGGTCCCGTTCCCCTGGAAGCGGTGGCCGAAATAAAGATCTCGGAAGGACCACCGATGATCAATTCAGAGCATGCCCAGCTGCGTGGAACCGTTTTGTTTAATGTGAGGGAAAGGGACCTGGGTAGCACCGTAAAAGAAGCACAGCAACGATTGAATACAATGATCGCAAAAATGCCAAAAGGATATTTCCTGGAATGGAGCGGCCAGTATGAAAACCTGATAAGGAGCGCAAAGACTCTCAAACTGATCCTGCCATTTGTGCTGGGGATCATTCTTATTTGTATGTATTTTGCTTTTCATTCTATTCGGGAAGCTTTTTTAAGTCTGGTTACTCTTCCCTTTGCCCTGATCGGGGGTGCTATCATAATTTATTTCTGGCATGTGAATTTATCCATTGCGGTCGCGGTGGGGTTCATCGCCCTTTTTGGGCTTGCGGTGGAGACCAATATTGTAATGGTGATCTATCTTAATGATGCCATGCAGCAATTGGTGGAGAAGAAAGGGAATAGCCGGGAAACCATTACAAAGAAAGATCTGCTTGACTATGTAATCCGAGGGGCTGCTAAACGGTTACGGCCAAAATTAATGACCGTGAGCGTCTCCTTGTTTGCCCTGGTACCGATACTCTGGAGTCACGGAGTAGGTAGCGATGTTATGAAACCAATCGTATTGCCAATGGTCGGTGGGGTCGTTACGTCGGCTATTTTTATTCTTTTGGTGACCCCGCTGATCTTTTTAATGAATAAAGAATACGAGTTAAAGAAACTGGGGAAAATCAGCGTTCACGAAGTAAAACCATAAAATATGCGAAACGTATTTTTTCTAATAATGTTTTCTTTTTCGTTGCAGGGCTATGCGCAATTGCAGTTGCAGAATATCTATGATACCATTCAGAAAAATAACCCCTCACTCAAAATGTTTGATGCCGACATCCGGGCATTGGATGAAACAGCAAAAGGAGCTGGAAGCTGGATGCCGCCTGAGTTTGCGGCGGGTTTCTGGATGACCCCCTACCAGCCCAAATACTGGAAAGTAGATAACCTGGGACAACCGGGCATGGGACAATTCATGTTATCTGCTCAACAAATGTTCCCGAATAAAACTAAGCAGGAGGCGGAGGCAAAATATATGAAAACCATGTCTTCTGTGGAAAAGGAAAAAAAAGATGCCCTGCTGAATGACCTTTATGCCGAGGCAAAAAAGAATTATTATGATTGGATCATTCTTGAAAAGAAATTATCTGTGATAACCGAAGATGTAAAGCTGCTTGATTTCATGATCCAGAACGCTGAAATACGTTACAAGAACGGGACAGAAAAACTAAGCGCCTATTACAAAGCAAAAGCGGCTTTGGGAAATGCGGAGAATATGCGGCTGATGCTGCAGAATGAAATTGCACAGAAGCGTATCCGGTTGAATACGTTAATGAACCGTGACAAAAATGTCCTTTTCCTGATCGACACGATCTATCAGATTAAAGATTATGCCGGTAGCTTCGATAGCACACGTTTTGTCAATGCAAGAAGCGATATAAAATCAATTGACAGGAGCATTCAGCTTACCTTTCTGCAACAAAGTCTGGAAAGGGCCAAACTAAAGCCTGAATTCGGAATCCGCTATGATCACATGTTTGCCTGGGCCCGTCAACCCTGGCAATTTTCCCTGATGGGAATGGTTAAGATACCCCTCGGCGGCTCCACCCGGATGCAAAAAGCCAATATAGAAGGTTTAAACTGGCAGGCGGAATCTTACAGACAACAACGGCAGATGCTGATCAATGATGCAACAGGTATAGCTCAGGGAATGATCACGGAACTGGCAACCAAACAAAAACAGCTCCGGCTCTATGAAAATAATATTATCCCTGCCTTGCGGAATAACTATAAGACGATGCAATTGGGTTACGAACAAAATACAGAAGAGTTATTCATGCTTTTCGATGCATGGGAAACTTTATATATGACACAACTAGATTACCTGGATCAACTGCTGCAGCTTTTGCAGTTGCAAACGGAGTTAGACAGGGTATTACAGGTAAAATAATATCAAGAACATGAACATAGTGTATCGGCAGAATATCAGAATCATCCTCCTTTTTTCAGGAGTATTGCTTTTTTCCTGTGAACATAAAAAGAAGGATAAACCTTTACCAAACGTCATGCAACTGGTAAAAGAAGAATCCGTAGTAAAACAAGATACAGGTGTCAATCTCAATGCGGTTTTAAAACCTACGAATCAATTAGTCATCTCGCGGATCCCGGTCAACACTTTACAACAGGACCGGGTAGAAATTGAAATTCAAGCACTGGGATCTGTTGCCTATGATACAAGACAGGTGGGTACCATATCCGCAAGAGTTTCCGGGAGAATTGAAAAGTTGTATGTCCGGTACCGTTTTCAGAAGATTTCAAAAGGGCAACGGATCATGGACATCTACAGCCCTGAACTAATGACCGCTGAACAGCATTTGCTGTTTCTGCTCAAAAATGATGCAGCCAATGTATCACTGATTGATGCCGCAAAGGAAAAGCTGCGTTTATTGGGGTTGACAGCCGAACAAACAGAGCAGGTCATACGATCAGGGCAACCTTCTTTTACGACGAGTATTTTCATCAATTATATGGGTCATTTCAAGTAGGGTATTAACGTGTAAAGTAATAATCTGACTGGTATGTGCCTGTGAAGTGAATTCCTTTTTCTGATTGATCCCCGCATTGTTTACAAGGATATCAACCTGCCCGTAT
>CAYSIU010000376.1:0-3411 GCA_964431095.1 uncultured Chitinophaga sp.
TATCCGTGCCTTATATCGGGCCGCAATCCTTAATTACTGATCGGCCACCATTTTGTATCTGCTCCTTTTGTAAGACAGAGTGGACTGGAAATCATGCCCACCGGTTATTTCGTAGTGGATGGGGGTGCCCCCACCCCCTTTTCATATATCAGCAAGGCCCCCCCCATCCCCGCCGATAAAAACGAGATCGCCATGTGTACCGCAATGGCCGGTGAAATGCTGGGCATGAAGTTGATCTATATGGATGCCGAGAGCGGGGCCCGCCGCCCCATCACGGAAACCATGATCCAATCAGTGGCCGGTCATATCGAAGCCCCTCTTATCATCGGTGGAGGCATCATCTACCCGGAAAAAGCGTATCTCAACTGCAAAGCCGGCGCCGACATGATCGTCGTAGGGAATGCGATCGAAAAAGATGCTTCGCTGATCAAAGAAATGAGTGATGCAGTACATTCGGCGCTCAATGTCGAATTTTAAATATTGAAAGAATAGCCATTCAACATTTAGCATCTGACATTATCGGAGGTCTTCCACCTTTACCCTTGACGGTGTTTCTTTACCCGATACAATACTTTTGGAACTGAGCGCGATGGACCGGATGATCATGGTCATGTTTTCCAGGTCCAGCGTTTCCACCTGGTCGCTCACTTTGTGATAATTCGGTTCACTGTCCATTTTGGAAGTGGAGATCGTATGCGCCGGTACTCCGAGTCTTGCCAGGGTGGCATTGTCCGACCGATAGAATAACTGCTGCGTGGGATAAGGATCGGGATAAAATGAAAAACCCGTACCCTCGAGATTCTTCTGCAGGATGTTTCCCATGTCGGTCTTTTCATACCCGGTAATATAGGCGGAATTTTTTCCCCATTTGCTTTCCGTTCCGATCATTTCAATGTTGAACATCGCCATCACTTTATCCGGGTCGAA
Organism: uncultured Chitinophaga sp.; assembly: GCA_964431095.1. GTDB lineage: Bacteria > Bacteroidota > Bacteroidia > Chitinophagales > Chitinophagaceae > JJ008. The sequence continues at coordinate 928 of CAYSIU010000376.1, forward strand.
CTGGCGGGAGAAATATTGCGATCCAAATCCTCCCACTTCCTCTGCTGTGAAAGCGGCAAATACGATCGTTCTCTCATTGTTCTTCAGTTCTTTGAAATATTTTGCCAGCAGGATGACGGCTGTCGTCCCCGCGGCATCATCGTTAGCTCCATTGTAAATAGAGTCTCCATCCACCGGGCGACCCACGCCGAGATGGTCATAGTGAGCCGAGAAGACAATGTATTCGTCCTTCCGGGAAGTACCAGGTAGTACTCCTACCACGTTGGCCATTTTTTGCTCCGTGATCTCGTGAACGGCTTCGATCGAATAATCGGAAGGATCCTTTTCCGTCAATACAAATATTATGCTGGTATTGGTTTTGAAAAGCGATGATTTCAGTCGCGCCAGGTTACCGAAACTGCCTGCATACCCCGTATCCACCAACACCAGCATATTCTTATTACTACGGATATATTTCCGGGCTTCTGTTTGCAGGTTGACGCCTGCTTTAATAAAAGCCTTTTCAAAACCCGAATGCTGGTCAACTTTCAGCTGTGGTTGGCAGGTCACTACGATGATCTTTTTTTGTTCAATATTAGTTCCGTCGAAACTGGCAGCCGCGCTGATAAATCTCGGCCTCACCAGTGCGAATTCCTGCCGGTAACTGCCGCTGTTATTCCAGGTTTGCAACCCCGCTGCTTTGAATTCGGCGGCTATAAAATCGGCCGCCCGGTCAATATCGGGCGTGAACACTTTGCGGCCCCGCATATCATCGGATGCCAGGGTACGCTCAATCCGCTCCACATCCTTTACCTTGATAATGTCATCAATTTTCTGTGCCCATAAAAAATGGGTTGTTGAAATCAACAACCCCGACAGAATAACTTTCTTCATTTTCATTTATTTCTTTACCAAATTAGCCCATTAGCAGATCAGCAGATTAGCACATTAGCTGATTAGCACATTAATTAATTACAAACTCATCATCTCCTTGAATTTAACTGTTTGCCTGCGACTCACTTCAATTTTCTCGCCACCTTTCAGTTCCAGGAGTAACCCTCCATTGAAATAAGGTTCGATTTTATCGATCAGGCGAAGATTAACGATATGTTTACGGTTGGCCCGGAAAAAGACCTTTTCATCCAGTCGCTCTTCCAGGGCATTCAGCGATTTCAGGATAAGCGGCTTATTGGCGCCGAAGAACACCTTGGCATAGTTGCCGACGCTTTCAAAGAGGCGGATCTCGCTCAGCTTTACAAACCAGCATCGTTCGCCATCCTTCACAAATACCTGGTCGTTCTCGGAAAGCAGGCTGTTATTGGTGCCGGCAGTTTCCATGCGGGAATCCTTCATATCCCCTGCATTCAACTTCTGGATGGCATCGGCCAGTCGTTTGGGTTCAATAGGTTTCAGCAGGTAATCGAGTGCATTGACCTCAAAAGCTTTTAAGGCAAATTCATCATACGTCGTGGGCAAAATGGCCTGGGGTTATCGTCGCAGCCGTGACGGCATATCCAAGCCGGTCATTCCCGGCATCTGGATATCCAGGAAGATCAGGTCGGGTTGCTGGTTCTCGATCTTGACAATGCCTTCATCCGCATTTGCCGCTTCATCCACCACCTCCACCTCAGGGTAGTCCTGGAGTAATTTTTTCAGTTCCGCCCTTGCCAGGCGCTCATCATCAATAATAATCGCTTTCATGGAAAATGTTTAATAGGTCGAAACCGGGATCAATACCCGGGCTTCCACCATGGATCCGTTGATCTGTTTTATTTCAAATTTTGCCTTGTCGCCATATAAGAGGTTTAACCGGTTGGTCGTGCTGGAAATACCAAAACCCTCGGTATTGACCTTGCCGTTGATCTGACCCGTGTTCTGTACGGCCAGTTCATGGTAATCGCCTTTAAAGTCGGAAACAACTTTGATCACACCTCCGTTGATCTGCCGGCTGATGCCGTGTTTGATCGCATTCTCCACCAGGGTTTGGAGCATCATGGGCGGCACGGGCTGGTCCAGGGTATCCTCATCTATCTGGTATTCCACTTGTAACCGGTCTTCAAACCGCATATTCTCCAGCGCCAGATAATCTTTCACGATGTTCAGTTCCTTCTCGAGTGTTACGGTTTCCAGTTTTTCCGCCTGCATACTGCTGCGAAGAATATTGCTTAGTTCGGTGACCGCTTTTCTTGCCCGCTGGGGGTTCTCATCCACCAATGCCCGGATACTATTGAGGGAATTAAAAATAAAATGCGGGTTGATATGCGCTTTGATGGTCTGTAATTCCAGCTCTTTCACCAGCGATTCCAGCCGCAGGGTATCCAACTGCTGTTTGCGGCTCTTGGTGATATAGTGATAGATAAAATAAATAAGGTTCCAGATAAAAAAGTAAATGAAGAAATAGAAAGCGCCCTTGGCGATGAGCAGGATCTTGCTGTAATCTTTTTCGCTCTTGCTGAACAGGTCGAAGCGTTGCAGCAATTCCGTATAGAAATAAGAGCCTACAAT
>CAYSIU010000377.1:0-3393 GCA_964431095.1 uncultured Chitinophaga sp.
GCGTTTGATGGTTAAGTACCCGCTGGTACTGTGCGATATAATGAGTGGCCTTCATAAACGTCAGTGCGTTCGGGGAAGGCAGGTAGCGTCTTTCGGGATTCTGGTAGAAAATACCATACGCCAGCGAAGCCTGGCTGCCCTTGCCCAGTTTATACGCCACAGAGAGCCGGGGAGCGATATTTCCTTTCCCCAGCAAGGATGAATGCTCGAACCGAAGACCTCCTTTCAATGCAAGATCATTGGTGGCGTAGACATCCGCTTCCGCAAATGCAGACCCGATATGTTCTTTTACGGCAGAGGGATAGGGTTGCCCGTTTTATGCCTTATAGGTCAGATTATCGTTACTTGAGTTATATTCGGCTCCCAAACGGAATGCGCTCAGACCCCTTATCTTTTTTTCAAGAACTTCCTTTGCATTAAAATAACTCCCCCGGTTATCAAGATGAAATTTCTTAAACTCCAGTCCGCTCAGCAGCACATCGTTTTTTTGACTGTCCTGCATCGAACCGTTGATCCCGTCTTTATTATAGGCATGGGAAACACCTACGTTCAGCTTCCACTTTTTGCCGAGATTCTCTTTCCAGGAAAGATTGTTATAAAAATTGGTATTGTTCAGGGCAAACCTGTCAAGATAGCCAAGGGAATCAAGACTCGGGGTAGTAAAACCCAGCCGGTTGCTGCTGAAATAGCCATAATATTTGAGGATCCCGGTTTTTGAGGTTTTGATCCTGAAATCAGCATTCACGTTGTGATACGCGGGCACTTTTGAATAATCCTGTTTTTGTTTAATCAACGCAAAAGCAAGACGCAGATCCGTGTAACCGTAATCGAGCCCCCAGGAGGACTTTTTATTTTTGGCAAGTTGCTGGTAACCGGCGTTGGCGCTTAGCACGGTAATACCAAAATTGGCCGAAGACTGTTCAGGCAGGTCGATCGATTCAAGTATCAGTGCCGAGGATAGCGCCTGCCCGTACAATGCGGAATAACCGCCCGTACTGAAAACAGTCCCTTTGAAAATAAAAGGAGAAAAACGACTGAACTGTGCAATATTGGGCACGCTGCTGTAAAAGAAATTATTCACCAATGTTCCGTCAATGAATGTCTTGGTTTCAGCCGCAGTGCCGCCCCGGACATAAAGCCCTTCGCTTTCCCCTACTTGTTGCGCCCCTGGCAATGTTTTCAACGCACCCGTTATATCTCCGTTGGCACTGGCAGTGGTGACAATATCGATCGGATCCAAAACGGCAGCAGCCCTTTTCCTGTCACTGGCTTCAAAGGTCCCGGCTGAAAGCACGACGGCTGTCAATTCACTGATCTCCTGCTTTAGTACCGCATCAACGGTCATCACCCCCTTTTCCAGTTTTATGTTCTGCTCAACGGTCTTATATCCTATGCTGGATATCAGCAGCACGTGAGACCCTTTTTCAAGGGTTTTGAAAGAGTATTTCCCTGTAGAATCAGAGGTTCCCCCGTCATAGCTGTCCTTGATAGTTATACTGGCCCCGTGCACGGGGTTATTTTTATTGTCCCGGATCAGGCCTTTGATCGTGACCTGTCCGCATGCTGTTTTTTCGAAAGCGGAGAACAACAAAATCAGTCCTGCAATTTTCCAAAATCTCATAAAAATCAATCTTGCTTCGCAAACATAAAGTAGTTTATATTATAAATCAAATTTATTTTACAAAAAAAACCGCCCCTGGAGAGGGGCGGCCGGAACCCAATAAACAATAGTATTTAGTGTTTAATGATTTTCTCCTGGGCAGTTTGGCCATCACAACTAACTCTCACCACATAAAGACCGGTCGACAGGTTGCTTACATTGATGGTTTCTGTCTGGCTGCTACTGGCAGATTGGGTGCTTTTGGTCACCTGGCCATTCACATTGACAACTTCATACAGCACCCTTTTGTTCTGCCAGCTGGAAGGAATCGTGATCCGTAATTCGTTGCTTACCGGGTTAGGGTAGGTAAGGATCGTGATCGCTTTTTCAATTTGTTTCGCAGCTCTTATGATGCGGATATCCGAATAATCAAATTTCCCATCTATATCCACAGAGCGAAGCCGGTAATAAATAACAGGCGACTGGAAGCTGCTGATATTATCAGTAAAACTGTAATGCTGCGTTTCGGTAGTGTTTCCCGCGGCAAAGACCATCCCTGCATCACCGAAATTCTTTCCATCAAAGCTTCTTTCAATCACAAAATGACTCACATTGGTTTCAGTAACAGTTGTCCAATTCAGGTCAACTTTGTTATCATTATTCAAAGTGGCAGTAAAAGACGCAAGTTTTACCGGCAGGTTGCTGGCTGCGATCGGGTAAGATACACCGGCGGGGAAGAAACTGTATTTGCGTGATGCATTGGAATTGCTGGTTCCTACCGTCCCGGCTTTGATCGTGAGCTGGCTTACATTCGCTTTTGTTACTGTGAAAATATCCACCTTCTCGGTTGTATCCGGACCGCCGTGTTCCAAACCGGCAACATTCAGACCTTTGAAAGCCGTTCCGTTACTCGTCAGTGAAATTTCAGATGGGGTCGCATTATAGGTTGCAACACCCCCACCCATATCCACAATATCAAATTCCTTTAAGTTATTACTGCCATCCACGTCCAATACTGTCAGGTTAAATAACGGTACGTTGACTGGGATGAAAGTGGCGCTGGTGACAAATTTCATTGTGAATACAACATAAGCCGTAACATTCCCGCTGGGTGGCTGGATAGAAGGCTGAAAAGCGGGCACATATCCCCAACCGGTCTTATCAATGTCTTTTAATACGGCGCCGTTCACAATACTATCAACAGATACGATCGCGTCGGTACCCGTTTGAACATTTGAAAAGCGGTAGATTGCTCCCACCTGGTTGTCAACACCGGCGATTAAGACCGGGCTGTCGAAAGACATGGTTTGGGCAATAGTTTTCTGGGATAACAACAGGCTGAAAGCCAGGACCAGACAGGAAATAGAGTAGATCTTTTTCATTGTTTTCATTTTAGGGTTCGGGATTAACAGAACCGGATTTTGAAAACCCTCAGATCGCAATGAAAACCGACTTGGTAAGGCTGAAACAGTGGGGGAGGTAATTTCCCGTAGTGTAAATTGTTTGTTTCATGGTCGGATTACGTTGTTTTCTCAGGGATTCTTCGATTCTGGCACAAACATAATACGCAGTTTTTTTACTTGCAAGTTTTCCGAGCATTTTTTCGCAAAAAAAACCGTATTTTCTGTAGTAGATTTACGATGATACTGGCTATCAATGAAGTGCAGTAAGCCTCCTAAGTATTACTATTTAATACATTCTAAAAAATAATCGTAATAATTCACAGAACACGGGAAGTAGAATTACGATCCAAAAAGAATAGAATGACTGCTGTAAAAAAACAGAATAAATAA
>CAYSIU010000378.1:0-3361 GCA_964431095.1 uncultured Chitinophaga sp.
TGGGGATGGGAAGATCATTTACCGCACTGCTGCCTATTACAGCATGCGGATGCTCCTGCAGCGTTGGGCAGTACCGTCGGATTCACTTTTGGAGGTTTACCCTGCCCGGTTGGAGATTCGGGGTAAAAAAGAGGCATTACCTGTCACAGCTTATGCCATTCTCCGGCAGGGAAATAAATGGTCGCTTTTATTGATCAATAAAGATCCCCGAAAGACATGGAAAATATCAGTGAACATCGCTGACCCTGTTTCGCAACAATCTTCTTTTCTTCATTTCCCTTTGCAATGCACACAATATTCTGAAGCGCTCTATCATTGGAAAGATAATGGCAGCGACGGCTACCCCACCCTGGCTTTACCACCCGTAGAAAAGAAGATAAGGTCGAATTCAGCAATGCTGCTGCCCCCTTATTCTATCACGGTGCTGACCGAGACCGGCAGCGGATTATAGTTTGTCATCCTCCACATGATGCAGGAAGCAGTACTTTAAAATTCGCAATTTTGAAGAGGTCAGCTGCCAGATGATGTCTCATCTTTGTCAAATCATAGATTATGAACCCTGCTAACTGCCATATGACATTGGTGAATATGCAGGTGGCAAGCACACCGGTGACTGACAACCTGTGATGCAATGAAGCATTAAAAAACAAAGGATCTTTTTACAAAAAAAATAAAAAATGAAAATCAAACTGACCAGCGTGATGGTGGACAACCAGGAGAAGGCATTGAAATTCTATACTGAAATTCTTGGCTTTGTAAAAAAAACAGAGATACCCCTGGGTGAACACAAATGGTTGACCGTGGTTTCAAAAGAAGAGCAGGAAGCTGTGGAACTGTTGCTGGAGCCAATGGGGATCCCGGCTGCCAAAGTCTTCCAGAAAGCATTGTATGAAGCAGGGATACCGCTCACCGCTTTTTATGCAGAGGATATTCAAAAAGAATATGAAAGGCTGGAAAAGCTGGGCGTAAAATTCAGCGTGAAACCTACGGCAATGGGGCCTACCACCATAGCGGTACTGGATGATACTTGCGGGAATAATATCCAAATATACCAGGTAAACTGAGGTATGGAACAAGATACAAAGCCCAAGGGTGGAAGGCCCTATACTCTGATTGCCTGGTAGTGTCCTAATTTGAAATTATACAGAGAATAAATTCATACTCCAGGCTGGTCGTCAATTATGATTTTTTTGGATTGATAGTTGAAAGTAATTTTAAAATATACCATAAAGTTGGCAAAACCTAATATTGGCGGCATTTTATCATGTTCTACACACCCCACTTCTGTGTCTTTTGTTTTATAGAGTACGCCTTTGCGGTCAGGAGCTAATAAGTCTATCCTAAACGGATGAATCCATGTCGGAATTGGATTATCGGCAATTCCTTGCATATCTTCTTGGCGAATGGAATCCCTTTTTAGACCCACGCCACAACTGTCAGCAACCAATTTTGGGAAAACGCACTTATCTGCGCCAGTATCTAATAACGCCATCAAATCAATATGGCTACCCGATTTAAGGTTGGTAATTCTAACCGGAACCCACGGCCTCTTTACTCCGTCTTGCGCCTTAAAAAAAGGATAAACGTATTTTGCCATTAAAACAAGTAGCTACTGCCCTCTTTGGGGACAAACATTAGCGTAAATTCTACATTTTTTTTCTTAGCTTCTTTAATAACCTCAGACGCTTCAATTCCTTCCGCAATGACGTTGTTATTTTCATCAATCGCGACCCACTTTGAGTCTGGATTTTTAGGAGTAATTGTGATTGTAATATCGTCTGTTTCGTTGTACATGGGAGGCAAAGTTACCTACAATATACAACAAATTTGTAACCATTTTGTACCTATTTCGTGGTATTCTCACAGTTTGTCAATAAGTTAACTATGTCAAATTTGGTTTATAGATCAGCAAATTAGAAAGATGTGTGAATATTTTTATAGGTCTGGATGAGTCTTTTTACAGGAACCTCGGCTTAGATAAGATTTAAATAGGGGCTAGCCTATGCTTGAGCGTAAAAGCATTGTATTTTACTTATCTTTGCGGGATTATGGCACAAAAAAAGAAACTCCCGAAAGATACTAACAAGAGGGCTAAGTCAGTAGTTGATCTAGCTACCGGGGAAAATGAAAAAACTACACAATCGGGTAAGAATGCTGCTGCCGTAGAATTAGGACGTAAAGGAGGGCTGAAAGGAGGCCATGCCAGAGCTAAAGCCTTATCAGCTAAAAGACGGTCTGAAATAGCTAAGAAAGCCGCAGCCGCAAGATGGGGAACTCATTCTAAATAGGCTTATTCTTATCTGGGTAATTTTTTGATCTTCGATATTCCATCCATCCACTAAATAATTCAAGTCCGCCAATAATCATCATAATAACACCTATACTTTTTGTCAGATTTATTTCAATGTGCTTTCCTAAAATAAAAAGAATTATTTCAAACTCTTCGTCAAAAATCAGTAAAGGGATTTTGAATCCGTCGGTAATGAAAATCAAAAATCCTAGCAAAATCAGGACGCTACCTACTTGAAGTTTTGACCTCTTACTTTTCTTATACATTCGTTTTGGTTCATATTTCTTCCTTATCGGCTTCCCTTTTTTCATGATTTATAGGTTATCTTAAATATAATGCTTTTACGGTCAAGCAAAAGTGCTATTTTAAGGCACTAAACTACACGCATGAAACCGGAATTCCCCGCCTTATCTGAAGCAATAAAATTAGTTCGGCGGTTTGCTGATATTGGATTAATGAGAAAGTTTGCCAGTCTAATGGATGGGATTACGTTAATTAATAGCGAAGGATTAAAAGAATTGAATCCCAAAATGGAGGAGGCAAATAAAGCCATTGATATAGCAGAAGAGGAAGCATTGCGGGTCTCACAACAAGCGAACGAACTTACCCAACGATTTTATTATGAACAGCTAGTTGATTTTAGCAAAATATCCATCTTTAAAGATTATTCCCCTGCTTGGCTCGATATTGTAAATTTGATACCATTAGACATTCCTATAAAAAGAGGCACATACAAACCGAGGAAAAATATTCTGAAAGCTGCCTAATGTGAATCAATATGATACGAATCGTTTTTATATTTTGTTTCTTATTGATGCAATTATTATCGGTATGTCAATCTATTTCAAATACCTATAATACCAAAATCAATGCCGCTGATAAAGTAGAAATTAAAAACGGTCAGATTTTCATAAAGCAAGCAGACCAAGTAATAGTTAAAGTTGAAGTTGTTGAATCTAGCTCGAGGCTATTAGTAGATTCGGTATTTAGATTTTTAAATTCTGCTAAAAATTTTATTACAATTATAAAATTTATTAATTAGGAGTCAGCACATAGCCAATGTAATATTAA
>CAYSIU010000379.1:0-3339 GCA_964431095.1 uncultured Chitinophaga sp.
GCGTCTATCCATAGATTTTCCTTTTTTGAAATTCTGACACCTACATTCCCTTCATAAATATTTTTCAGCACACCGGGTTCAGCAGCATAGTTAGCATTTACGTAGGTTCCGGCAGCCAGGGCAAAATTCCCTCTTACCCTGTCCGTATTGTAACTGCCTTTTACATAGGCAAGATTGATATTAAATTCGTTATGCCGGTTATAACTGTAAATAAAAGAGGGCCGGTTGTGATCGGGTGGTTTATTGAAGTCATAGCAATAATAAGTCTCTATATAGCCACTAAAACTCAATGGATGATTTTGCTCTTTTGTAGAGTCCTGTGCCAGGACCGTGCCTGCGAATAATAAAACAATTCCCGTTAAGCACCCTTTCATGTTTGTATATATTACTTTAACTTGTCCAGATCAATATTCAATTGTAAAACATTTACCCTCCGGGTGCCGAATAATCCCAACAATGGCTTTTCAATATGCTGATCCACGAGCCATTTGATTTTATCCTCCGGCGTTTTTCTTACAGCGGCAATTCTTTTTATCTGCACATAGGCGCCCTGGACCGAAATATCAGGATCCAACCCGCTGCCCGAAGCTGTTACCATATCAGAAGGAATCTCTTCTTTCGCTACACCAGGATGATGCACCATAAATGAATCAAGCCGGTTTCGCACCTCATTCAAATAATCGGGGTTCGTGGGTCCCTTGTTTGAACCCGATGAACCCGCCGCATTATACCCTATGGCAGAAGGCCTGCTCCAGAAATAGTTATCATTAGAAAAATTCTGTCCCTCCAATTTATATCCCACTATTTTATTATTTATTGTTACTATTTCACCCTTTCCCTGATTCGGAGCTGACTGTGCAATCACCCAGATAACTGCTGTATATACTCCACAAAAGAAAAGAATACAGACCAGGGTAAGTCGTATCGCCGGTAAAATATTTTCTTTCATCTTATAAATATTTATTCATTAAAACCATACAGATACCACCCAATCAATCAGTTTTATCCCGATAAAGGGAACGATCACGCCGCCGAATCCATAGATCAGTAAGTTCCTTCTCAGCAAAGCGGATGCACCGATTGGCTTATAGGCGACCCCTCTTAAAGCAAGCGGTATGAGCAGTGGAATGATGATAGCGTTAAAGATCACTGCTGAAAGAATAGCGCTTTCGGGGCTGTGCAATTGCATAATGTTCAGAGCCTGTAATCCCGGAACGGACACAATGAATAATGCCGGAACAATGGCAAAATATTTTGCTACGTCATTGGCAATGGAGAACGTGGTAAGCGTTCCTCTTGTCATCAATAATTGTTTTCCTATTTCCACAATTTCAATCAGCTTGGTGGGATCATTTTCCAGGTCGACCATGTTGCCGGCTTCTTTTGCAGCCTGTGTACCGCTGTTCATGGCCTCCCCAACATCCGCCTGTGCCATTGCGGGGGCATCATTGGTCCCGTCTCCCATCATCGCCACTAATTTTCCGTCTTGCTGTTCTTTCCGGATATAATTCATTTTATCCTCTGGCCTGGCTTCTGCAATAAAATCATCCACCCCGGCACTTTCTGCAATATATTTTGCAGTAAGAGGGTTATCGCCTGTTACCATTACGGTTTTTACCCCCATCTTTCTTAATCTTCCAAAACGCTCCTGTATACCGGGTTTAATAACGTCCTGCAATTCTATGACGCCCATGGCCAAATTATTTTGTTCCACTACCAGGGGAGTACCTCCGTTTTCAGCAATTTTTTTTACTCTTTCCGTGATCTGTGGATCGATTGCATTTCCTTTTTTTTCTACCCTGTTTTTAATGGCATCGAAAGCCCCCTTCCGTATTCTTGTGCCATCTTTCAGGTTCACCCCGCTGCTCCTTGTCTCAGCTGAGAAAGCAATAAAACTCATTCCTTCTTCTTTGTCCCGGCTGACCCCTTTCTGTATCCCGAGATCAATAATTGATTTCCCCTCGGGGGTTTCATCAGCGAGAGAGCTTAATACGGCCCGTTCAATAAATTCTTTTTCTGCCATACCATTGGCAGGATAAAAATGAGTAGCCTTCCGGTTACCGATTGTAATCGTCCCTGTTTTGTCCAATAAAATCGTATCCAGGTCACCTGCGGTTTCCACAGCCTTGCCACTCTTGGTAATAACGTTTGCTCTCAATGCCCTGTCCATTCCGGCGATACCAATCGCACTCAGTAAGCCGCCGATCGTGGTGGGGATCAAACAAACGAAAAGAGAAATAAAAGCTCCGATGGTAATCGGAGTATTGGCATAATCGGCAAAGGGTTTCAGGGTTACACAAACGATTATGAATACCAGCGTAAATGCCGCTAATAAAATGGTCAGCGCAATTTCATTCGGCGTTTTTTGCCGTGTAGCACCTTCCACGAGTGCAATCATTTTATCCAGGAAAGTTTCACCCGGCTCAGTGGTTACTTTTACCTTTATCCGGTCGGATAAGACTTTTGTTCCCCCGGTCACGGAAGATTTATCCCCGCCGGCTTCCCGGATTACAGGTGCCGATTCACCCGTAATAGCCGATTCATCAATCGTGGCGATTCCTTCAATAATTTCTCCATCCATGGGAATCACATCTCCGGCTTCACAAATAAACAAATCGCCTTTCCTTAACTGGGAAGAAGGGATGACTTTTATTTCATTCACATACATCTCCCCTACCGGGAAAATCTTTTTTGCCGGGGTTTCTTCCCTTGCCTTGCGCAAACTGTTCGCCTGAGCCTTGCCCCTTGCTTCCGCGATCGCTTCAGCGAAATTGGCAAATAAAAGAGTGACAAAAAGAACCGCCGTAATGATCGCATTATACAACAAGCTCCCCTGGGATCCCTCCCCCTTCATAATCCAGATGCAAACACCCAGCATAATTACCGTTCCTATTTCCACGGTAAACATCACGGGGTTGCGGTACATGATCACGGGATTCAGCTTCGCAAATGACTGTCCAATCGCTTCTTTCACCAATGATGACTCAAACAATCTTTGTTTCCTTCTATGTACTGACATATGTTATCTTTTTATTTCATTCCGAAAAACTCAGCAATAGGGCCCAGCGATAATGCCGGAAAAAAACTCAGGGCCGCGACAATAAATATCACAGCAAATACCATAATTCCGAAAGTACCCGTATCCGTTTTCAGGGTGCCGGCACTTTCCGGTATGTATTTCTTTTTTGCCAGGACCCCTGCAATGGCCACCGGTCCGATAATGGGTAAGAACCGCGCTATCAACATCACGATCCCGCAGGTGATATTCCAGAAAGGAACTCCATCCCCCAACCCCTCGAACCCGCTTCCGTTATTCGCTGACGAAGAAGTGTATTCATA
>CAYSIU010000380.1:0-3338 GCA_964431095.1 uncultured Chitinophaga sp.
ATCCTTTATTTGATAAAATGATCTACAGAAGTAAAGCACCCTTGCGGATCGGGTTGGCGGGTGGAGGAACTGACGTAAGCCCTTATAGTGATCTTTATGGCGGCGCGATACTAAACGCTACTCTTTCATTGTATGCGCATGCCAGTATCGAACCCCTTGCTGAAAATAAGATTATCCTGGAAGGCATTGACCGGAATGAAGAGCAGCGCTTTGACTGGACAAAAACTTTGCCTGTTGACGGGGTACTCGATCTCTTAAAGGGGGTGTATAACAGGATTCAAAAAGATTATGGCATTCCCGAACAGGGTTTTCGTTTGTCTACCCATGTTGACGCTCCCGCCGGTTCCGGGCTGGGTACATCTTCCACGCTCGTGGTTGCAATTATCGGCGTCTTTACGGAAATGCTCCGGTTGCCGATGGGAGAATACGATATGGCACATTATGCCTATGAGATCGAGCGAAAAGACCTGGGTCTTGCGGGCGGCAAGCAAGATCAGTATGCTGCAACCTTCGGTGGCGTGAACTATATGGAATTTTATGGGGAAGACAAAGTGATCGTGAACCCGCTCCGGGTAAAACAACAACACTTGTTTGAACTGGAAAATAATCTTTTGCTGTATTATACATCCACGAGCCGTGAATCTGCCACTATCATTCAAAAGCAAACTAAGAATGTTACCGAAAAGAAAGAAAGCTCTATTGAAGCCATGCACCAACTGAAACAGCAGGCCCAGATGATGAAAGAAGCCTTGCTGAAAGGGCGCCTGAATGAAATTGGTGAGATCCTTGATTTCGGTTTCGAACAAAAAAGACGAATGGCCGATGGGATCAGCAACCCGCAACTGGAAGAGATCTATGAAACAGCGAAAAAAGCGGGGGCTACCGGGGGGAAGATCTCGGGTGCCGGTGGTGGCGGTTTCATGATATTTTATTGCCCGGGGACCGCCAAGTATAAAGTAATAAAAAGTTTGACCAACTTTGGGGGCAGGCATCGCAATTATCAATTTGTGGAACATGGACTGAAAACGTGGATGATCCAGGAATGAGATTGTCAATCATAAATCGTCAATAGTGCATAAATGGGATGGAAAAGATCAAAAAAATAATCCAGGCATCGATCGAAACAAAGCAACAGATGCTGCAAGATCCGGTCTTGCTGGCCACCATTGAAAAAACAGTGGAGGTCATGGTCAGTGCTTTTAAAAATGGTAAGAGGGTTTATTTCTGCGGCAATGGAGGCAGTGCAGCCGACGCTCAACATCTCGCTGCTGAATTCTCAGGTCGTTTTTATACAGACCGGAAAGCCTTGCCTGCAGAGGCTTTGCATGGCAACAGCTCTTACCTCACAGCCGTGGCCAATGATTATGGTTATGATCAGGTGTATGCAAGAATAATCGACGGCATTGGCCAGGAAGGAGATGTGCTGGTGGGGCTTTCCACATCGGGGAACTCTGTAAATATTATCCGCGCATTTGAAGTGGCAAAAGAAAAAGGAATGATCACCGTGGCGTTTACCGGCAAGAGTGGCGGGAAATTGCAACCACTGGCCGATCATCTCATCAATATCCCTTCCACGGATACCCCTCGCATCCAGGAATGTCATATCACTGCGGGACATATCATTTGCCAGTTTGTAGAAGAAAAATATTTCGGTTAATCTTCAGGCATCATTGATCAAAGAGGCAATTATATTAGCAGGAGGGCTTGGTACCCGATTGCGTAAAACCCTGCCCGACCTGCCAAAATGCATGGCCCCTGTAGACGGCCGCCCTTTTTTATTCTATGTGATCAATTACCTGAGAAGCCAGGGAGTGGAAAGATTTATTTTTTCACTCGGCTATAAACATGATCTGATCGAAACATATATCAAGGATCAATTCTCTACACTCGATTACCAATACTCCATTGAAGAAGAACCCCTGGGTACCGGCGGTGCTGTTCATCTCGCTTGCTCAAAAGCGTTGGAAAAGAACCTGGTGATAGCGAATGGCGATACCTTGTTCAAAGCAAAGCTCAGCGAAGCCACTCAGTTCCATACCAGTCATATGGCCGCCTGCACCCTGCTGCTGAAACCCATGAGGGACTTTGACCGGTATGGAGCAGTGGAACTTGATGATAAACAAAGGGTGAAGAAATTCAGGGAGAAACAATTCTGCAAAACCGGTACTATTAATGGCGGGCTCAATCTTCTTAATCTGGATCATTTTCTGAAAAAAGAATGGCCTTCGAAGTTTTCCATCGAAACTGATTATTTAGAAAAGTCCACGCAGGAACAAACCATTTATGGATGGGTAGATGACGGTTATTTTATCGATATCGGTGTGCCGGAAGACTATCAAAAAGCGCAAGCGGAATTAAAAAGGCCGGCACTGGATCTAAGGGCCATTGATAAGAACTGGACCCTTTTCATTGACCGGGATGGGGTCATCAATCATGAAAAAAAAGGGAGTTATATCCTCAAACCTGAAGAATTCCGATTTTATGAGGGTGTCACCGGGTCAATGGCCAAATTGGCCGGTCGGTTCGGCAAGATCATCATCGTCAGCAACCAGCGGGGCGTAGGGAAAGGATTAATGAGCGAAGCCGACCTGAGGGATATTGATCTTTATATGAAGTTTGCTATTGAAAAAGCAGGTGGCCGGGTGGATAAGATCTATTATTGCAGCAGCACTGATGATAAACATCCCGACAGGAAACCCAACCCCGGGATGGCGTTCAGGGCCCGACAGGATTTTCCTTCCATCGACCTTTCCCGGTCTGTGATGCTCGGCAATAAGTCCGGTGATATGCTCTTTGCCCGCAACGCAGGCCTGTACAGCATTTTCCTGGCTACCACCAATCCCGACTGGCCTTATCCCCATCCGGATATTGACCTGCGATTTGATTCCCTGCAGGCTTTTACCAACAGTTTATGAAACGGGACAAAATTTTACAACTTTTTTACCGTTATGGACATCTCTGAAAGATGATCAATAGGTTGTAACTTTGTCCTAAATTCAAAACTATCCTGGTGAAAGTCTCTGTGTTCCTGATATGTACCTTTTTTCTGGCCGGCACTGCCATCAGCCAAAAAATAATCCCCGCTGATCTTAAAAAACTAAGGGCCAAAGAAGACACCCTGCAGGAATATGCTTATTACCTGAACACCGACAGTTTGACCGAGGACCGGATGGTGTCCGACAGCATCTTCACCAAAACACTGGTGAGGGCCTTGCAGATAAAAAACTCCTTCTACTACCCTTTCGATTCTGTATTGGGTATATCCAAATTATACGCCCCCGATACCAGTTTCCGGATCTTTACATGGAACCTTTCCTTTGACGATTATTATTGTCGCC
>CAYSIU010000381.1:0-3333 GCA_964431095.1 uncultured Chitinophaga sp.
GCATCCAGAAACCCACAGCACTCAGCCCTGAATTGTGAATGACGAAAAAGTCTTTTCTATTTAAGCTTGCTTTTTATCTCTTGCAGTTTGAGCAGGGCTTCAACCGGTGTCAGCCTGTTGATGTCAGTGTCCTCCAGTAATTTTCTTATCGCTTCAAAGGTTTCACTGTGCGCATCAAATATGGAAAGCTGCAGTTGAGATGAGGAAAGCTCTTTTATTTTTGACCGCAGGCTTTCTGTTTTTCCGCTTTCATGGATGCTTTCCAGGTATTTCAGGATCTGATTGGCACGGTCAACCAGGTTGGGAGGCATGCCTGCCATTTTTGCTACATGGATCCCGAAACTATGCGTGCTGCCACCCCGCGCCAGCTTGCGAAGAAAGATGATCTTATTACCCACCTCCCGGTTGGTGATATGATAGTTTTTTACCCTCGGCAGTTTTTCTTCCAGTTCGTTGAGTTCATGATAGTGGGTGGCAAATAAGGTCTTCGGTTGCTGGGGTGAATTGTGAAGGTGCTCCGCAATACTCCAGGCAATAGAGATACCGTCATACGTGGAAGTGCCTCTCCCGATCTCATCGAGCAGGATCAGGCTCCGTGCTGTTACATTATTAATGATGCTTGCTGTTTCATTCATCTCCACCATGAATGTGGATTCACCGCCGCTCAGGTTATCCGAGGCACCCACCCGTGTAAAGATCTTATCGGTCAGTGGGATCTTGCAGGCAGCTGCGGGTACAAAGCTTCCCATATGTGCCATGAGCGTGATCAAAGCGGTTTGCCGGAGCAGGGCGGATTTACCGCTCATATTTGGTCCGGTCAGGATGATCAGCTGCTGATCGGTCTTGTTGAGCTCAAGATCATTATGAATATAAGATTCACCCTGCGGCAGGTGCTGTTCGATCACGGGGTGACGTCCTTCCTGTATGATCAGTTCATCGCCTTCGTGCAAACGGGGTTTTTTATAATGAAACCGGATGGCATTATTGGCAAAGCAGCAAAGACAATCCAGGATGGCAAGAATATTGCCGTTGGTTTGCACCGGGGCCAGGTAATCATGCAATTCATTGAGCAGTGCTTCGAACAATTCCAGCTCGATCGTTAGTATCCTTTCTTCGGCACCCGTGATCTTTTCTTCATAATCTTTTAGTTCAGGGGTTATATAACGCTCGGCATTGGCGAGGGTCTGTTTTCGCATCCAATCGGCCGGGACCTTGTTTTTGTGAGCATTGGTTACCTCGAGGTAGTAGCCAAATACATTATTAAAACCGATCTTCAGGGAATGGATACCGGTTCTTTCGGCTTCTTTGAGTTGCAGCTCCGCTAAATATTTTTTTCCGCTATGGGCAATATTTCTCAGCTCATCCAGTTCCGGACTTATGCCGCTGTTCATCATTCCGCCTTTGATGGCTAATGCGGGTGGATTATCCACTATTTCCTTATAGATCTTATCGGCAATATAGGGACAAGGGTTCAGCGCATCGCCGAGACGCTTCAGGTAGTCATGGGGACTTGCAAGGCAAAGCTGTTTGATCGTTTCTACCTGCTTCAGTCCCCGGGCCAGTTGCAGCACCTCCCTGGGATTGATTTTTTTCAATGGTATCTTGGAGACCAGCCTTTCAATATCGCCGCATTGCCGGATCGGGAGGATCATTTTATTCCGCAGTTCGGTTTCTTTAATGAAAAATTCAACCGCATCGAGGCGTTCATTGATCAACCCGCAGTTGTTCAGCGGGAAAACGATCCATCTTTTAAGCAAACGGGCACCCATAGCCGAAACCGTATTGTCCAGTACACTCAGCAACGTATGGTTGCCTTCCGAATTCCCCATTACCAATTCCAGGTTCCTGATCGTAAACCGGTCCATCCATAAAAAATCATCCCGGTTGATCCGCTGCACCGAAGTAATATGCTGCAGGTTCGGGTGTTCGGTATCTTTCAGGTAGTGAAGGATGGCCCCGGCGGCGATCAATGCATTATTCATGTCTTCCACCCCAAAGCCCTTTAATGAATGGGTCTGGAACTGTTTCAGCAGGATATCTTCTGCATAAGCCCGGTCAAATATCCATTCATCAAGCGTATAAGTAAATATCCTGCCGCTGAAATATTCTTTGAACTTTTTTTGCTGGTGCCGCTGGAAGATCACTTCCGATGGCCGGAAGCTTTGTAACAGTTTATCCGCGTATTCACGGTCGCCTTCGGCAATAAAGAATTCTCCTGTGGAAATATCCAGGAAGGCCAGGCCATATTGACCGTCGGGTGCAAAGTGAAGTGCGGCTAAAAAATTATTGCTGTGTTGTTCCAGCAGTTTGTCATTCACCGTGGTGCCCGGTGTCACCATATCGGTTACACCCCGCTTCACAATCCCTTTTGCCAGCCTGGGATCTTCCAACTGGTCGCAGATGGCTACCCGGTGGCCAGCCTTTACCAGTTTGTGCAAATAAGTATCGAGTGCATGATACGGGAAACCGGCAAGATCGGAAGAAGCCGCGGCGCCATTATTTCTTTTGGTGAGCGTGATCCCCAATACCTGTGATGCCAGTACGGCATCCTGCCCGAAGGTTTCATAAAAATCACCCACCCGGAACAACAGGATCGCATCGGGGTATTTCTGTTTGATAGCCCTGTGTTGCTGCATCAGGGGAGTATCGGATATTGCTGTTTTTGCCACGGACGACAAATATAAATCTTTCATACCCGATGAAACGACATTAGTCGGCTATGTGAATTACTTTTGCCCGATGCAAAAACGGAGCATGGCCGCGCTGGGCCGAAAGACCGTGGAGGAATTCAAGAAAGCCAATAAGTTCCCGGTGAGAGTGGTATTGGAGAATATCCGAAGTGCTTATAATGTAGGCAGCGTGTTTCGTACGGCCGATGCTTTTTTGATCGATGCGATTTATATTATTGGTTATTCTGCCAGGCCTCCACATAAAGAAATAAAGAAGACAGCACTGGGAGCCGAAGAAACGGTTGACTGGAAGTATTTCAAAACTTCTGCCGAAGCCATTGAGGAGTTGAAAAGGGAAGGATATAAAGTGTTTGCGGTGGAGCAGGCGGAAGGAAGTTTCGCCCTGCAGGATTTCAGACGGGAGGCGGGAGCCGGGAATTCCAAATCTCCTCAAAAACTGGCGGTATTATTTGGAAACGAGGTCACCGGCGTAGAACAGTCCACGCTCCATTTGTGTAACGGATGCATAGAGATCCCCCAACTGGGGATGAAACATTCGTTGAATATCGCAACAGCAGCCGGTGTGGTGTTATGGGAGTTGGTGAGAAAAAAAATAATCGCTGAAAGATAATAATGGTCGTGAACCATGAATTGAAACGTTTAT
>CAYSIU010000382.1:0-3327 GCA_964431095.1 uncultured Chitinophaga sp.
AAGTTACAAAATGGTAGTGAGTGTGTGATTGTTTTTAAAGCCAGTGCGGGGAGTGTTGCGGACCGTTTCAAAAATGTAACCGTTACAAGTGCCCTTCGCCGAAGGCTTTTTCCCGCGGATAATATCAAAGATCACCCAGGCAAATGCAGCAGAGGCCGAAGCGGTCGTAGTGGTAGCCAGCGCGGTGGCGGCAATGTTATTCGCGCCGTAGGCAGAACCCGCATTAAAGCCAAACCATCCGAACCATAATAATCCGGTCCCGATCATTACATAAGTGATACGCGCCGGGTTCGAATCCGGTTCATTTCTTCTTTTCAGGTAAATCGCACAGGCCAGTGCTGCCCAGCCTGCACTCATGTGCACTACGGTTCCACCGGCAAAATCCAGAACGCCGTACTTATACAATATCCCGTTGGGATGCCAGGCAGCATGTGCTAACGGGGCATAGATAAAAAGGCTGAAGAGGCAGATAAATAAAATGTAGGAAGTAAATTTAATCCTGCCTGCAAAAGCACCTGTGATCAGGGCAGGAGTAATAATGGCGAATTTGAGCTGGAAAAAAGCAAATACTACCAGGGGTATAGTGGGAGCAAGCTTCCAGGGAGCTCCGTCCAACACTCCCCTCATCATAAAAAAAGAGCCCGGGTTTCCAAAAAAACCTCCCACGGAGTCGCCAAAGGATAAACTGAACCCCACGATGACCCAAATAAGGGAGATCAACACCATGCTGATGAAACTTTGCAACATGGTGGAGATGACATTTTTTTTACTGACCATCCCGCCATAAAAAAATGCAAGACCCGGGGTCATGATCAGCACCAGGGCGGTGGCTGTCAGCATCCAGGCGGTATCTGCCACGCTGATACCTGGTTGGCTGACTACTGCAGCGGGAACCGAGGGAAAGAAAACACTGCCGGCGACTATGAAAAGAAGCAAAAGAACCGGGATTACGGCTATTTTTTTACCAGGAAAAGGAAAATACCAATTTTTTTGCTTTAATTCAGCTATTTTCATCAGATTTCTGAATTTAAAGCCGAAAATAATCTATTTTAGGATTAGTTTATTGTCATTTTTATCAAAAGAAGGCAGAATAATTAACATTATATTTTTTATTAATTTAAATCAAGATGATCCGGATCGCTTCAGAAAAAGATGTGGGCGGCATTCTTAAAATATATGCCCCATATATCGAAAACACCTCTTTTACTTTCGAGACGGAAGTACCTTCTGAAAGAGATTTTCTGGAAAGGATAAAGACCTGTTTGCTTAACTGGCCCTGGCTGGTTTGTGAGATCGATGGCCGTATTGCAGGTTATGCTTATGCCGCCCGTTACCGGGAAAGAATCGCTTACCAATGGAGTGTGGAGAGTTCTGTTTATATCCATGATGACTTTCAACGTGTGGGTATCGCCAGGGCATTGTATAGTGCTTTATTGGCGATCTTAAAAACACAGGGTTTCAGGAATGTGTATGCCGTGATCAATCTTCCCAATGATAAAAGCGTTGCCTTTCATGAGAGTTGCGGCTTTGAATATTTCGCTACTTATGAAAAAGTGGGATATAAATTAGGACAATGGAAGAATGTGGGCTGGTGGAGACTGATCATTAATGAATTCGGTGATGCACCGGCTGCACCGATCAGGTTTTCGGAAATGGATCTCTCTTTTTTGACGAACGTATTTGCTGAAGCAGAACAATTGACCCATCGATAACTTCGTTTCGTCGCAATAAAGCGTATAATTTTAAGATAACGGGCCTGGCAATATCATTTTGCCACGGTGGCCGTTTTTGTTTCAGTCTTTACTTTCCCGGGGTATTGCTGCAAAGCTTTTTCCAGACAATCCATAGCGGCATTGATTGAATCAAGGTTCAGCACATAGGCCAGGCGGACCTCATTCTTTCCCAGGCCGGGTGTTCCGTAAAAACCTGTGGCAGGAGCCAGCATCACCGTTTGTTGATGGTAAGAAAATTTTTCCAGCAGCCATTGACAGAACTGATCACAGTCATCAATGGGCAACCGGGCGATCGCATAAAAAGCGCCTCCGGGCATAGGACAAAACACGCCCGGCATGGCGTTCAACCGCTGCACCAGTAAATTCCTCCTGGCCAGGTATTCTGCCCGGGGAGCATCAAAATAATGTTCGGGCAGGTCCACCGCCGCCTCGCCCATGATTTGCGCCAGTCCAGGTGGGCTCAATCTTGCCTGGGCGAATTTCATAGCGGCATCATACACTGTTTTATTTTTAGTGACAAATGCACCCAGCCTGGCACCGCAGGCACTGTATCTTTTGGAGATAGTGTCCATCAGTACCACATGTTGTTCCATCCCTTCCAGGTGCATGGCACTGGTATGTTCACCAGTATTTTTTCCATTCTCTGGGGGATAGCAAAATTCCCGGTACGCCTCATCACTGAAGAGATATAAATCATGTTTGATGCAAATGGCTTTCAATGCTTCCATCTCCGGGGGGCTGTAGAGATAACCCGTTGGATTATTGGGACTGCAGATGATAATCGCCTTTGTTTTTTTGCTGATCAGTTTTTCAAAATCAGTGATAGGAGGTAACGCAAACCCGTTTTCAATATGAGCGGTGACCGGCACCACGTTTACTCCTGCTGCACAGGCAAATCCGTTATAATTAGCATAGAAGGGTTCGGGTATGATCACTTCGTCACCAGGATTGAGGCAGGTAAAAAAACCAAACATGATCGCTTCGCTGCCGCCGGTGGTGATGATGATCTGGTCATAGTTTATTTCTATCCCCACCCGTTTATAATATTCTACCAGTTTACGGCGGTAGCTTTCGTTACCGGCGCTGTGACTGTATTCCAAAACTTTGATATCGGTATGACGGACCGCATCCAGGATCGCCGGGGGTGTTTCAATGTCGGGCTGGCCGATATTCAGGTGGTAAACTTTAATGCCCTTTTTTCTCGCCGCCTCGGCATAAGGCACCAGTTTACGAATAGGCGAAGGGGGCATTTGTTGGCCTCGTTGGGAGATAGAAAGCATGAGACAAAGGTAAGGGGGCTTTTGACATTATCTTAATACCTGATCACCTGTATTCAACTGCTTAATATTATCATTATCTCTTTCAAAGTGCTTTCGATTATACTAAACAACTATTAGGGTGGAAGCGGTTATCTTTGCAGCCCTATTACGGTTTCGGGAGGTAGTTCAGCCCGGTAGAATACGTGGTTTGGGACCACGGGGTCGCAGGTTCGAATCCTGTCCTCCCGACAAATCAATAAGCCCTGGCGAAAGCTAGGGCTTTGTTATTTCGAAGCACGCAAGCTTGCTTGCAAGTGCGTAGAAATAATAAAGCC
>CAYSIU010000383.1:0-1409 GCA_964431095.1 uncultured Chitinophaga sp.
GGTGAGTTCATTTATCGCCAATCTATCCATTGAAATTAAATTAAAGCTATAATCAGTATTTTCTTTCACATTGCCCCCGTTAAAATCATCCAGGTAGATACTGAATCTGCTTATATCGAGGACTTTTTCTTTGGCTTGCCCCAGGTGTTGATGAAATTCCTTGACGTAACCGACCATGGCAAGATAGATTCCCTGTAAATGACTGTCATATACCAAAACACTGTCCAATACTTTTTTATTTTTAAATAAGCGAAGATTGCCTGAACTTTTTAATTGTTGAATCGTTGGCTCATCTGGAATATAGACTCCGATATAATCAGCCTTCCCCCAGAATTTGTAAGGGAGCTTATTATCAAAAGCTGCCGGGGCATTCAAAAAATGAATGACAGAATCGAAAAAGGGAAGTTTGCGTTCAAAGAAATTGATGTGCCAAGTAAATTGAGAAGTATCATATTCAAGGTCCTTGACCAGAGAGCTTATGTATTCCTTCTCTTTTTGGCGATCAGCAAGATGCTCCCTGATATTCTCTGCTATAAAACCCATAGTTACAGCAAGAAATATCATTAAAAATTCCAAAAAATATTCTTTGAATTTCTTTTTCTCTACATGCGGGTGATGATGGACTTCCATTTTGGTTGCTGGTGGTTTATAGTAAATGGCGGCAGGGAATCCCTACCTGCGGTACCCTACTGCCTTTTAAAAAATTCATAAGGAGTGAACTCCACAAAGTCGGCCACTCTAACGGTTACCGATTTCACTTTCCCTTTCTCAATAGTAAAGGGCCATACTTTAATACCATATAAAGGATCATTGAAAGTAGCCAGGAAACGCTGACCGCCCAATGGCTCCAATTCGGCAAATCGCCCATGATGGTGCTCAAACCTGGCGATCAGCTTCCCTTTTTCTTCTGTGATCGTCATTCCTCCATAAACATCGTGTGTATAATTTCCGGTAAAAGAAGCGAGCGGCAGGTCAGGTTTCAAATGCATGGCAATGGTATCCCTTTTTGCTTTTATTTGACTTTTAGTAACCGCGTCCTGCATTTTTTGACCGCTTAGGAATACGGCACTGTAGTTTCGATAAGGCAATTTCAGGTAAGCGTCTATGATCTCCCACTTCAATGCTTCATAAAATGCATTGGCATCGGTATTGGTCAATACCACCACCCCCAGTTTTTCTTCCGGTATCAATGTAACGGATGTAACAAAACCATTCACACCCCCGGTATGCTAAACCATTTTTCTTCCTTCGTATTCTTCGAGGAACCAGCCCAGGCCATATAGGGCAAAATGTCCCCGGTTAAATTGCGTACCCCAATTTCCTAACATAGATGCGGTTGTATTGTGTTGCGGGAGGTACAATGTGGTGTGAATTAGGTTCTCCATGTGATGCGTCTATTCCTGTTTGTT
>CAYSIU010000383.1:1419-3318 GCA_964431095.1 uncultured Chitinophaga sp.
TAAGGGATCTTTTTCAGCTCACCCTGCACTACCGTGTGGGCTGCAGCTTTATCGGTCGCCGCATTAATATCTTTTGTCAATGCCAACGTGTTATTCATGCCGAGGGGATCAAAAATCCTTTCTTTTACAAATGTTGCCCAGCTTTTGCCGGTCACTTTGGGAATGATCTCGCCCGCGGTCATGAAAGCACAGTTGGTATACCCCCATTTGCTCCGGAAACTGTACATCGGTTTCAGTTTTCCCATCTTTTCTCTTACCTCCGCAGTGCTGAGATCGGAGTCGAAATACATAAAATCCCCCTGGAAGGTTTCAAAACCCAGGCGGTGACAAAGAAGATCCCTGACAATGGCTTCCTTTGCCACCCATGGATCATACAGCGTAAAGTCGGGGAGCCATTTTTGCACGTGGTCGTCAAGACTCATTTTTTTCTCAACATCCAGTGTCGCAAGAAGGGTGGCAGTAAAAGCCTTGCTGTTGCTGCCGATCATGAAAAGGGTATTCTCATCCACTTTATCAGCCTTTCCCATTTCTTTTACACCATAACCCTTCATCATCACCACTTTCCCGTTCTTTACAATACAAACAGCTACACCCGGAATCTGCCAGTCGGTCAGCGCTTTGCTGACATAATTGTCCAGGCTGTCTTTGACAAAAGACGGTGGGGTTTCTGTTTGCGCAATCCCCTGTTGCAGGAAAAACAGAAAAAGAAAAACCAGTGATCTTTTCATACTATTTTTTTTTAGGGATGAAAGTTTCATTCATATTTTTTCTTTATCCGGCGTTGCAGGATCTTCAGTACAACCGGTATCATCGGAGGCATCCAGGCGGCATAGATTACTTTTGTAAGATAAGCGACAGGCAACATCAACAGGAAGAAAAAAGGCACAACAAAGGATCTCATCTTCGCCAGCTCTGCCACAACCGGAGGAAACGGCGGTTCCGCGATCTTGTTTTTTGGATTGGTGACATAGCGCCACATGAAATGGTTAAGAAACCCAACGCAGCAAAAATTGAGCACGTAAAAGGTGATTGGGACTTTCACCTGCTGGCGATAGAGCTCTGGCCCGGCATACTCACTGTAAAAACCGGTACTGAAAGGCATCAGCGCAATAAAAAAAAGGAAAAAAAGATTTATGATCAACAGTTTGCGTGTATAGTTGGTTACATAACCGAACATGCGGTGGTGGACAGTCCAATAGATGCCGATCAGTGTGAAGCTGATGGCAAATCCGATGAATTTCGGAACCAGGTGCAGGAGCCGGTTCAATAAAAAACGGTCCGTCACATTATCGTGCACATCGGGGATCTTGATCTCGATGACCAGCAGGGTGATGGCAATCGCAAATACGGCATCACTGAAAAGTACCAGCCGCTCCAGTTGAAATTCTTTGCGGAGCTCGTTGTGCAGGGGAGTGCCCATAAGCAGTTAGAAAAGGAAAGTAATTTACTTTTCTTTTTTTATTTGGAAATGGTAGCCCGGAAAACGGTAGTGGTACAGTTTGAAAGCCTTCTTAAAAGTAGCCATTCCGAACCCATTATTTCTGGTTTAACTCCCACATAGATTTTCTTAACCCGAATTAAATAAAGCTAATTATGAAAATAATAGGCCTCGTGGTAATATTAGTAATTATTATAGCTATCTCTATTTTTTATATTTCGTATCTGTATGATTATTTGAAAAATAGTGGAACCAAGTTGAGGTTTTATAATGACCCAAAGGCGAATCGGGAGAATCTTTGGCTGTTTTTGTTTCTTTTGGTCTATATGATCTGTTTGCTCCTGGTACTATTAAATAAATAAGACCAGCTAATAAGGTAATAATCCCAATCAATATGGGTCTGGATGGATGCGTAGCTATTCTATACCATGTACCTCGCCATGTTACCTTAGCCTCCATCC
>CAYSIU010000384.1:0-3314 GCA_964431095.1 uncultured Chitinophaga sp.
CTTTACGGAACTCAACAACGCCATCAGTTAATGCAAACAATGTATAATCTTTTCCAACGCCTACATTTTTTCCGGGATGATAAACAGTGCCGCGTTGACGTACAATAATATTCCCTGAAACGGCAGGCTGGCCACCGAAAATTTTTACACCCAGTCGTTTACTTTGTGAATCGCGGCCGTTCTTAACACTGCCTTCCCCTTTTTTATGTGCCATTATACTTAAGGTTTAAAATATCAGATCTGTATGTCAATCCTGCTTTTTAATCTCAGGACAGGCCCGTCACTTTTATTTTTGTATAGACCGTTCTGTGTCCTTTCTTTTTTCGAAAACCTTTTCTTCTTTTTTGCTTGTAGGCGATCACTTTGTCACCTTTTACCTGCTCCAGGATCTCTGCCTTCACTTTTGTTTTTACGGAGGAACCTACTGAAAGTTTACCGTCTTTATCCACCAATAAAACTTCGAGCTCTACCTTATCGCCGGTTTTCCCTTCGAGGTGGGGAACATACAAAGTCTGGTCCTTTTCTACTTTGAATTGCTGCCCGGCTATTTTTATTACTGCTACCATACATTCATTTAAAATTGCTTCCGAAAAATCCGGAAACCTGCTCAGCGCCTGATGCGATCGATATCAGGCAGGTGCGGTTTTGTCCGGGCGGCAAAGGTAAGGGGAAAAAGCCGACTGGCAAACCCCTCATCCAGGTTTCAATAATATCAAATCGCCCTCTTTTGGCTGGGCTTCCGTTATATTTGTGATCCATAATATCTGCAGGGCTGATCGGACCAGGATCGGGTTGATTCAACTGGCAGGGCTTTTGGAGGTTTTTTCAGGTTTCGTTTGCCTAATGTATGAAAATCAAGTCTTTTTTAGCTAAGCCTTTTGCTTCATATATATATAAAGGTATCCGTAAGAGCATGGGGACGGCTGTGGACGACCAGGAGAATATTTTGAAAACACTGATCAAGGTTGGGCGGGCCACGGAATTTGGAAAGTCGGCAGGTCTGGAAAAAGTAAACGATTACGAAGAATACAAAGAGGCCGTGGCTCTCCGGGATTATGAACAGATGAAGCCATGGATCGAACGGATCAAAGAAGGGCGTCATAATGTGCTATGGAAGGGGCGGCCGATTTATTTAGCCAAAACATCCGGTACCACCAGTGGCGCCAAGTACATACCGATCACTAAAGATTCCATCCCCAATCATATCAATACGGCCCGCAATGCACTGCTTTGCTATATGGCCGAAACCGGAAACACCCGCTTTGCGGATGGCAGGATGATTTTTCTGTCGGGATCTCCCGAATTGGAACGGATCGGGGATATCCCTACCGGCCGATTAAGCGGGATCGTCAATCATCATGTTCCAAGGTACCTGCGTACCAACCAACTGCCTTCTTATGAGACCAACTGTATCGAAGATTGGGAAATCAAATTAAATAAGATCGTGGATGAAACGCTGGACAAGAACATGACGCTGATCAGCGGCATCCCTCCCTGGATGCAGATGTATTTTGATGAGCTCATCAAAAGAAGTGGCCGGAAGGTCGGTGAACTTTTTCCCCATTTTAGCGTGATGGTGCAGGGGGGTGTGAACTTTGAGCCCTACAAAGCCAAATTGCTTGAATGCATCGGCCGGAAAGTGGATACGATCGAACTGTTCCCCGCCAGCGAAGGGTTCTTTGCTTTCCAGGACTCGCAGGAAGCGGAAGGATTATTACTGAACAGCAACAGCGGGATATTTTATGAGTTTGTTCCAGCCGGCGAAATTTTCAATGAGCGGCCGACCCGATTATCATTAAAGGACGTGAAGGCGGGGGAAAACTATGCCGTCATCATTAACAGTAATGCCGGTCTTTGGGGTTATAATATCGGCGATACGGTGAAATTTGTTTCAACAGAACCTTTCCGGCTATTGGTAACGGGAAGGACCCGGCATTTTATTTCTGCCTTTGGCGAACACGTGATCGGTGAAGAAGTGGAAGCCAGTATGCTGAAAGCAGCGGAGGCGGAACAAGCACAGATTACCGAATTCACCGTGGCACCCTTCGTGAGTAATGATAAAGGGAAATCCTACCACGAATGGTTTATTGAGTTTGAAAACAAACCTCATGACCTGAAAAAATTTGCGGACAGACTGGACAGAAATTTGCGGGAAAAAAATATTTATTATGATGACCTTGTCAGTGGCCATATTCTTAGTCCCCTGAAAATAACCCTGGTTCGCAAAAACGGGTTCATTGATTACATGAAATCAATCGGTAAATTAGGCGGGCAGAATAAAGTGCCCAGGTTAAGCAATGACAGGACCATCGCCGATGAGCTGGGAAAATGGACCGAAGAAGTGGAAGTGATGATCAGATAGGTCGTGCTGGTCATATAAATTCTGAGAAGTGAATCCTGAAAATCACATAAAACGCATTGCCTTATTCGGATCCACGGGTTCCATCGGTACACAGGCTCTTGACGTGATCGCTGCCAACCCCGACAG
Organism: uncultured Chitinophaga sp.; assembly: GCA_964431095.1. Taxonomy (GTDB): domain Bacteria; phylum Bacteroidota; class Bacteroidia; order Chitinophagales; family Chitinophagaceae; genus JJ008. The sequence continues at coordinate 2,489 of CAYSIU010000384.1, forward strand.
GTTCTCCGCGGAAGTGCTGACTGCACGGAGTAACGACGAACTCCTGATTCAACAAGCCCTCCGGTTCAAGCCCAATGTGGTGGTGATCGTTGATGAAAAGAAATATGGTAAAGTGAAAGAAGCGCTTGCCTCCACTCCTGTAAAAGTATTTGCGGGTGAAAAAGCGCTGGAGGAAGTGGCTGCCCTCGATTGTTATGATATGATGCTGGCGGCGATAGTAGGTTATGCGGGGTTGAAACCCACATTGAAAGCCATTGATAATGGTAAAGCAATCGGTTTGGCCAACAAGGAGACCCTTGTGGTGGCAGGTGATATTGTGATGAAAAAGGCCGTGGAAAAAAAGGTCCCGGTCATTCCGGTGGATTCGGAACATTCGGCCATCTTTCAGTGCCTGGTCGGGGAAACGAGAAATAAAATTGAAAAAGTCATTCTCACGGCATCCGGCGGTCCTTTTATCGGCCGCAAACCCAATTACCTTGTCAATGTAAAAAGGGAACACGCCCTGCAGCATCCTAACTGGACGATGGGAGCAAAGGTCACTATCGATTCAGCTACGCTAATGAACAAGGGACTGGAGATGATCGAAGCAAAATGGCTTTTTAACCTGAAACCCGAACAGGTACAGGTGGTGATCCACTCGCAAAGTATCATCCACAGTATGGTTCAGTTTGAAGACGGAAGCATCAAAGCACAAATGGGCCTTCCCGACATGAAGCTGCCCATTCAATACGCGTTCGGATTTCCACTCAGGCTACCTAATAAATTGCCAAGAAATACGTTTAACAAACAAGAACAAATATCGTTCAAAGAAACGGGAAATCAAAAA
>CAYSIU010000385.1:0-3299 GCA_964431095.1 uncultured Chitinophaga sp.
CAACTTCATGAAGCAGGCGCTGCGCGGTGAGGACCTGACAGTGTACGGCGATGGTTCACAAACAAGAAGTTTTTGTTATGTGGACGACCTGGTGGAGGGTGTTTATCGCTTATTGTTCATTGATTATCATCTGCCCGTTAATATCGGGAACCCCAACGAGAACTCGCTTAAAGAATTTGCGGAAGAGGTACTGGCGCTCACGGGGAATAAAGTGAAAATCGTGTATAAACCTTTACCGGCGGACGATCCAAAACAGCGCCAGCCGGACATCAGCAAAGCCAAAAGCCTGCTGGACTGGGAGCCGAAAGTGAAGCGGAGCGAAGGACTGAAGATCACCTATGAATATTTCAGGTTCCTGCCGCGCGAAGAATGGAGCAAACAACCCAAGGAATTTGTAAGTCTGAAATAAATCAGGAATGAATGTACCAGGAGTTGGTGGATAAAAAAGCAAAACTGGCGGTCATAGGGCTTGGTTATGTGGGATTGCCCATTGCACTTGAATTTGCAAAAAAGCTGTCCGTAATCGGGTTTGATATCAGTGCGAAGCGCATCGATAGGATGAAGCAAGGCATTGATCCGAGCAATGAACTGGGAAAAGAAGCTTTTGAAGGTTGTGATATCCAATTCACCAATTCTTTGGAAGATTTAAAAAAAGCCAGCTTCCTGATCGTGGCCGTTCCCACCCCGGTGGATGAACACAATGTGCCCGACCTGCGACCGGTAAAAAAAGCATCGGAGACGGTGGGGAAAGTCATAAAGAAAGGGGACTACGTGGTATTTGAATCCACGGTGTACCCCGGCTGTACGGAAGAAGATTGTTTACCCATTATCGAAAAACTCTCCGGGTTAAAAAATATCCGGGATTTCAAACTGGGCTATTCCCCTGAACGGATCAACCCCGGTGACAAAGACCATACGCTGGGGTCGATTGTAAAAGTGGTTTCCGGTTGTGATGACGAATCCCTCGACGAGATCGCAAAGACCTATGAACTGGTGGTCCATGCAGGCGTGCACAGGGCCTCTTCGATAAAAGTGGCGGAAGCGGCGAAGATCATCGAGAACACGCAACGCGACCTAAATATCGCTTTGATGAATGAGCTCTCCATTATTTTCGATAAGATGAAGATCAATACGCAGGAAGTGCTGCAGGCCGCAGGGACCAAATGGAATTTTCTCCGGTTCCAGCCGGGACTGGTGGGTGGCCATTGCATTGGCGTGGATCCCTATTACCTGACGCACAAGGCCAAACAACTGGGTTATCATCCGGAAGTGATACTGGCGGGTCGTAATATCAACGATAATATGGCGAAGTACGTGGCGAAGAAAGTGATCCGGCATATTATTCAGCACAGCAGCGATGTCCGTTCATCCAAAGTGCTGATCAAAGGGGCTACTTTCAAAGAAAACGTCAGTGATATCCGGAATTCCAAAGTAAGTGAAGTGGTGAAAGCGCTGAAGGAATACTTTGTTAACGTCGAAGTCGAGGATCCGCATGCCGATTCGGCTGAACTGGAGCAGGAATATGGGTTCGGCTTGACCCCAAAAACAGCGAATGACTACGACGCTGTGGTGATCGCCGTTCCGCATGCGCATTATAAAGATCTTGATGATACTTATTTTACATCCATCACCAAACCGCACGGTCTTGTTGCTGACCTGAAAGGGATCTACACCAATAAGATCCGCAACCGGGCCTACTGGAGTTTATAATATGCCATTTATTAATACTGATATACCGGGTCTGGTAGTCTTTGAACCGGACATGTTTGAAGATAAACGTGGTTATTTCTACGAGTCGTATAATGAAAATGTGTTCCGTGAGCAGGGTATAGATCTCCGCTGGGTTCAGGATAATCAATCTTCCTCTTCCTACGGGGTCATCAGGGGATTGCATTACCAATTGCCGCCACATGCCCAGGCCAAACTGGTGCGGGTGATCAGGGGAAGGATCCTGGATGTGGTGGTGGACATCCGCCAGGGATCACCCACGTACGGTAAGAGTTATTGTAAAGTGCTGTCGGCAAAAAATAAAAGACAGTTATTTATCCCCCGGGGTTTTGCTCATGGCTTTTCTGTATTGAGTGTAAAAGCGGAAATGCTTTATAAATGTGATGCCTTTTACAATAAGGAAAGCGAACGCGGCATTATTTATAATGATCCTGAACTGAACATTGACTGGCGGATACCGGTCAAAGATGTGATCGTTTCACCCAAAGACCGGGAACTACCTTTATTAAAAGATTCTATGAACAGCTTTACCTATTAATAATGCTTTCCCAGAATGGGTGAAAATAATTCTACGCCACCAGCACAAGGCGGCAAAATACTGGTAACGGGCGCCAACGGTCAGTTGGGCAAGGAACTTAAGCAGCTCGCACCGTCTTTTCCCCAATTCGAATTTATTTTTTTGTCGAAACAAGACCTGCCGATCCAGCATTTTAAAATGGTAAGGGACTATTTCAAAACTTACCGTCCAAAGTGTCTGGTCAATTGTGCGGCCTATACCGCGGTGGACAGGGCTGAAGCGGAAAAAGACCTCGCTTTCCAGGTTAATGCCGAGGCGGTGGGTGTGCTGGCAGCCGTTTGCAAAGAAAATCATACCCGGTTCATTCATTTTTCAACGGATTATGTTTTTGACGGAACCGCGACCACTCCTTATACAGAAAATGCGGCTACCGGCCCGTTGAATGTCTATGGCGCGTCAAAGCTTGAGGGAGAAAAACAGGCATTTCACTTCAACCCCGATTCTATTATTGTTCGCACATCGTGGGTATATTCTGAGTATGGAAAGAATTTTGTAAGGACGATGCTGAAATTATTGAGTGAAAAGGAAGAGATCAACGTTGTGAATGACCAGTTCGGCTCACCCACCTATGCGGCGGATCTCGCCGAAGTGGTAATACAGATCATTCCCCAACTACCTCCCGATAGCTATCGGGATCCCGGTACTAAAAGCTCAACTCCCGACTCCCAATTACTATTTCATTTCAGCAATGAAGGAGTGATCAGCTGGTATGATTTTGCACTTGCGATTAAAGAATTATCGGGAAGCCCGTGCAAGATCAACGCCGTTTCCAGCAACCAATTTACAACCGGTGCAAAAAGACCGGCGTATTCAGTGCTGGATAAAACGAAGATCCGGGAGACTTTTGGGATAAAACTCAGGGATTGGAAGTTGAGTCTTTCCGTTTGTCTTCAAAAGATCAGGCAGGGGTAACCGTCAGCTATTCAGCTTTACAGCCATATTCAGCCTTTCTCCTACATTATCCCAGTTGATAATCTGCAACAGCGCATCCACA
>CAYSIU010000386.1:0-3292 GCA_964431095.1 uncultured Chitinophaga sp.
ATTTGGAAATTTTCTGGACCAGTATAAAGCAGCCTTAATTATAAATACTACTTTAATGCAATCTATAGCAGGAGGGGCTGAAAAATTATCAGATATCGAAGATTCAAGATGGAATACTTTGAACGATGTTCAAATAATGTTTGGACTTCTATATGCAAAGGATGGATTAGACAAAAGGCTTATAACAGAAGAGAAAAGAATTAAAGAATCAGCCACTAAAGCCGGGGTAGGTAATTTAGTAATTACTTTGACAGAATACAAAGCCCTGCTAGGTATCTAATCTTCTGCCGGTTTACACTACTAAATCGACCCATTGATATATGTTCAACCGCTTAATCTTAACAACCAATGCCTATTTCTATAAGGTGCTAAAACCTATATCAAAAGCAAGCATTATAAAAATGCAAGCCGCTGCATCGATAAACAAGCAAGGTAATTTTATTTATAAAGAGGTCCGTAAGTCATACCAAGTTGGAGGCCTTGATTTTGATCTTTCATTGGTAATCTTTAAACAAGAAATGCTGCCACCATTTCTGAAACCAGGTGCGGAAATGGAATTGCGATACTGCTATTTGTTACTGGTTGAGTATGAACAATTTCTTATCATAAGCAAAACAGGCGCCTCTGAATGTATAAGCCCAATTGAAGAAAGAATCGATAATTTAACTTACCAAGAGATTTCAGAGTTTAAGATTACACCTGCCACAAAGATTGAAAAGTTGAGCGTATCAAGCTTGGATACTTCTCCAGGTTCAATGCGCAGATCAGCTTTTGAAGCAATTGATGTAAAGGAAACGCTTTCGACCATTGCAATGGGTAATAAAATGGTCACAGGGTTGAAAATGAAAAATCAAGGAAGGCATTCTACAGTTGCACCCAGTACATCCCGGATTAACGATCTGAGCAGAAGGGAAGATCTGGCTCACTTTTGCTTTTGGGCAGCTGAGCAATGCAAAAGTTTGAGCAAATTCAAACACAAGGCTGGTTATTTGGACAATTTTGCTGAACCATTAGATTTTAAGACACATATTGGCAAGTTAAAAGTAGTATCAGTACTTTTTAATTTTTCTAGAATCTTGGACGGACTAGGAGACGAATCGATTGTTGGTATCGATTATCTCGATTCGAATTCCAGGAGTCGGAATATCAATCTTCAGCTATTGTCTGAAACACATGATCTCTGTTTGGATGTTGTTTATGATAAAACAACCAAAAGACATCGGATTCAAAATTCAATGGATAGTTCTCTAGAATTAAAGATTCTTAAAAATGGGTTCAGAATTCAAAGTAATAAGCTAGATCGAATTCGTGTTCATTACACGACCGGTGAAACTCATACTTTACTTTGGCTGATAAATAAAGAAAGTATGTTTATCCTCAGTTTTAATGCAGCTGATATTAGATATGCACAGAAAACACTTTTCCGTGACTCAAAGCTAATAAAGAACCTGCCACATTTTCTCAAGGCATTTGAAACAGACACTGTTTTCAACAATATAAATAGCGAGAAAGGAAATTGCATAGCGTCTTCCATAAGTTTTGATGTCGGTTGTCTTTTTGAATCAATCGAATCAAAATTTGCTGGTGATTGTGACTATCTTTTTTGCGACGATCTTGGCGATGAGTGGGCTGATTATATTGGATTCAGGCGTGATAGTTTTATCAGATTTTACCATGCAAAATACTCGGTCAAAGCATTCTCTGCTAGTGCATTTCATGATTTGGTCTCTCAAGCATTAAAGAATATAGGAAATTTCAACTTTGATCAAAATCTAAATACCAAAAGTAAAAAGGTGAGTGATCTATACAGCGGAACTAAAATAGCCCGGCTAAGAAAAGGGAAAAATGCAGCATCCTGTGTGAAAGATCTCAGAAACACCTATAATAATCCTAAGACTATAAAAGAAATTTTACTCGTCATTAATTTTATTAGCAAAAAAGAATTGGATGGCCAATTAGCTTTACTTGCAGGAGGAAAAGCCAAAAATCAAACTGTACAAATTTTATGGTTGTTGTCAAGTTTGTTCGGCATTTGCCTTGATAAAGGGATTAGGGTAAGAATCTTGACCAAACCCTAAAAACGCATTTAATTTTTTATTATAGAATTTCTTGAATTTTTAGTTTGCATCTTCCTCGAGACCAAACATTTTTCTGGCTTCCGGTGTGAGATAGCCTCGAGGAATTTGTTCTTTCTCCATAGAGTCGTTCCAAGCCTTTTCTACCTCCTCCGGTGTCAGAATTCCATAGACTTTCAAATTGGAAACCATCAACGTTCCAAACATCCCCACAATTGCATAAAACATAGAAATAGATTGTTGCAGTGGCCAATCCGCATCATACCAAATAAATGAGTCGGCTGCACCTGTTGCTGGGTTGATTTCTTTTACTCCGAGACCATAATTATATAATAAACTGCGGTAAGTCCGATGGGTCATTTTAGAAAAGGCTGCGTATTCTTGTCTTAAAAAATCAGCAAGCACCGGACTTTTTGTTTTTTTGATGTATTCGCGGTAATCAAAATGTTTGGGTGATTCATTGGCAAACCATTTGGCAAGGGCTTTGGTCGCTCTTGTACCCCCGCTATTCAAATACTCGATTTGGTGCATATTTTCATACATAATTCGGATTAACGGTCCGACCAACCGGTGTTTTTTCAATTCCAACGCTTCTATTGCGTCTTTAAACGTAAATAATACATCCACCTGCAACATCCAAATCGCTTTTTCAAGCGTTTGCTCAGTTTGGTAAAAATGTTTTTTGTTCAATAGTAGTGCCTCTAACTTTCTAGTTAGGTTCTTTGCCTCTCGAACAAACTGCTCCTCAGCTGGGTATTCATACGGGTTATCAATTGCTTCTTGTGAGTCCCTATCCCAAAAAATGCTTGACATAGCTAATTTTTTTTATTCTGCGAATCGTCTCACCATACTTTTAAATTTAGCTTATTTTGATCAAGATGGAAACACCTCTTAATCGTGATGAATCAATAGATTAAAGTTGTCTAGGTTATTTCTATTTCGAGCCTGATCTCCAAATTTCATTCACCTAAACATTCACCAAACAAAAAAAACCATTTAGAATTTGATTTTGTAACTAATTGTAATTAACTGACTTTAATCTCTTTGTAAGTACGATGGAGAAAATTGTCGGGGAGCGGTGAATCTTCATAAAAAATAAAACACTGTAAGTCAATCACTTATAGGGTCCGTCGGGAGAACAGGATTAGCTGCACTGATCCTTGAGGGGTGGGCTAAAACAAAATGCCCTCTCGCTTCGCTCGATCGGACTTTATTAT
>CAYSIU010000387.1:0-3290 GCA_964431095.1 uncultured Chitinophaga sp.
AGAGGAATTCCGCCATCCTGCCCGTTGCTTTCAGTCCATGCTTGACTGCATTCTCCACAAGGGGTTGCAAAATAAATCGCGGAATCAGGTAATTGCGGGCTTCCTCACTTACATTGATGTGATAAGTGAGCTGGTCTTCAAACCTTATTTTTTCAATTTCGAGATATACTTCGGTCATCTCCACTTCCTCCTCTATCGTTGCATAGTTATTCCGGCTGTAATTGATGCTATACCGGAAGAGGTCGGCCAGCGCGATGGTCATCCGTCTTGCTTTTTTACCATCCGTGACCGAAAGATCGGCGATCGAGTTCAGGGCATTGTATAAAAAATGGGGGTTGATCTTGGACTGTAATGCATCCAGTTCCGCTTTTGTTTTCATTTCCCGGAGCCGGCTCAGCTCCAGTTCTTTTTCCTGGAATTTCCTTTTGCGTTCCAGTTCAAGATAACTCGTCACCGCATAAACAAGGCTGGCTGCACTACCGATATAGATGCTGCCCAAAATGGAATATTTCAATTCGGCCTTGCCATAATCAAACATAAGATGATTAAGAGGGATATTCACCGCCAGTGTCGCCAGAACCACGGTGACCAATACCAGCAGCTTATGTAGGATAAAGGATAATCTTTTTAACCGGCGGTCTTCCGCAATGACCCAGGCAACGTTAAAGATAACCAGCGTCATTAACGTCGTGCTGACCAGGTGCCCGCAGATAACCTTCCACCATCCGAATTTTCGCAATACGATGAAAAAACCTCCGCTCATAGGAGCCAGGGCGGCAGAAATGCAAAAAATGACCAGCCAGGCCACCAGGTTCTTGCGCAGTATTTCATTTTTTATCTGTCTTTTGAAAAGACGACTGAAATTGGCAAGCAGGTATAACCCTACGAGAGCACAGGCCAGGCAGACCAGTACCAAAACCGCATATTCCCAGAAAGCGGGTTCTCTCATACGAACTACAAGGTAAGAAACCAATGATATCCTGTTCTCACAGGTTCGCCAACCGTTCAATTTGAGGGGTGAACGAAGTATATTGCAGGAAAATCTCCGATGACAATTGATTTCAGGTCCGATACGGTAACTAAACCAACAGCTGGGATGCTGGAAGCTATGATCAAAGCAAAGGTGGGCGATGATGTATTTGGAGAGGACCCTTCGATCAATGAACTGGAAGCCCGGGTTGCGGACCTGTTCGGGATGGAATCAGCTCTTTTCTGTCCTTCGGGCACCATGACGAACCAGATCGCCATCAAATGCCACACCCAACCAGGGGATGAAGTGATCTGTGACGAAACAGCCCATATCTACCAATATGAAGGCGGTGGTATTGCATTCAATTCGGGCGCATCCGTGAAATTGTTGCACGGTGACCTTGGGAGAATTACAGCCGGGCAGGTGCGGGCTGCTATTCAGCCTGATGATGCACACCGGCCGCACAGCAGCACGGTTTGCCTGGAAACAACCAGCAACCGCGGGGGTGGCAGTTGTTATGATTTTGAAGAAATAAAAAAAATAAAAGCCGTTTGCGTAGAGAAAAACCTGGCCTTTCACCTTGATGGAGCCAGGTTATGGAACGCGCTCGTCGCCAAAAATGAAACTGCCCGGCAATACGGGGAGATCTTTGACAGCGTTTCCGTTTGCATGACCAAAGGTTTGGGATGCCCGGTGGGGAGCCTGTTATTAGGGAAAAAAGATTTTATTAAAAAAGGGCGAAGAGTCAGAAAGGTCCTGGGGGGTGGTATGCGGCAAGGCGGTTTTCTTGCCGCTGCCGGCATATATGCCCTGCAACATAATATTGAGAGGTTAAAAGAAGACCATCAGCATGCCGCTGAAATTGCCGGCGCGATCCGAAAGAAAACATTCGTAAAATTTGTCTTGCCTGTTGAAACCAATATCATCATTTTTGAACTGGATGATTCAGTGCCGGCTCCTTCGCTGGTCGCCCGGCTGAAAGAAAAAAATATATTGTGCAATGCCATATCCCGTCACCGCGTTCGATTGCTTACCCATCTGGATATCACCCCGGGAATGGCACAGCAAGCCATCGGTGTGTTCAATGAATTGTAAGAAGCCCCGCTCAGAACATTTTCCGGTAGCACCGTCTCCGTTTGTGTTGAATATGTTCGTAATTCTTCCAGTTGGCAATGGCTGAATGGTTGGTCTCAAATATCCCCGTGGTCTCGATATACTTCAGTCCCTTTTCCAACATTACCTTCTGGAGTTCCGCCATCAGTATCACGCCAGCGCCGGTAGCCTGCTGTTGTTTCTTCACCCCTGTCAGTAACTGGTCCATCGTGTCTTTCCCTTTCCTGGCCCGGAACAAATGAAACAGGCCAAAGGGATTCAACCGACCCTTTGATTTTTGCATGGCCGCTGACATGCTCGGGAGACCGACAATAAATCCAATGGGTTCTTCCTGGAGTGTTACGATCTTCACAAACTCAGGGTTCAATAAACGAATATATTTTTTGCTGTAATACCGGACCATCTCTTTCGTGAAAGGAGTCACAAAAGGAAGATCCGAAAAAGCGTCATTGAGGATCTCAAATATGATATCCGCATATTTCAACAGTTGTTCCGACCGGGTAAAATGCAGGGTCTTTATCCCATAGCGTTTCTGGATCAACTGGGCGCCCCGGTTCGCTTTTTCGACAGCTGCATTCCCAATCGTTAGCCGGAACTCGACCCAGTCTATTTCCTTGCTGTACCCTGATTCCTCGATACGGCTGTGATAATACGGATGATGATAGGTGGAAGCGATCGAAGGAAGGTAATCAAATCCTTCCACCAGCAGTCCCTGCATGTCGAGATTGGAAAAACCCAGCGGCCCGATCATTCCGTTCATTTTTTTGTCCTTTGCCCATTGCTCAGCTGTCAGGAGTAATTGTTGCAATACTTCGGGATCATCGGCAAACTCCAGGCGCGTGAAGCGCGCCATCTTTTCGCCCGTCTTCTCATTGTACGCATTATTAATGATGGCGCCGATCCTACCGGCACATTCTCCATTTTTATAAGCCAGCCAGAACCGGACATCGCAGGATTTGAAATAAGGATTGAAGGCAGGCTGTAATATCTGTATCTCATCCGTCCTGATCGGTGGTACCCAGAACTTGTTATTCTTATAAAGATCAAATGGCAATTGTACAAATTCCCTGTAATCCGACTTTTTACTGGTTTCCTTAATTATTATAGCTATGCCGGGAAAATAATGATTTATATTACATAAATTTATCAAAAAATCTAAAATAACAGAAACAAAATTTTCAGGTTCAGGTAACTTATTTTTTTCATT
>CAYSIU010000388.1:0-2047 GCA_964431095.1 uncultured Chitinophaga sp.
ATTATTGGGGAACAGATGCAAAAAAGATCAACATGAATTTATTGGGACAGACCGTTTCTGCAGGACAAGTGATTGCCTGGAGTGGTTGTACGGGTCCCGGCGGCTGTGGCTGCATGAACGGATACAGCGGACCCAATACGCATCTGCATATTTTCTTTGCCCATAAGGATCCCACAGATAACCGCTGGTATTTTATTGATCCTTATGGCATCTATTCCTACCCGGATTGTTACCCCGCAGCGGCCGACGGAACGATCAATACCAGTTGTGCCCGTTACCCGATTACCTGGAAGGGAGCCAGTCCAAAATATGCGCAATAGGCGGATAAAAGTGTTGGACGCCTCATGGGTGTCCGACACTTTTCATGAGAGCCGGATATTAGAGACTTTAAAAGATATTTTTAGTGTGTTCCCGATCGAATTCTTTTAAACTTTCTGATTTCTGCTCAATGACTGACAGACGCGGGAGCTGAATTTTTTATCGCAGCAGGATGCCCGGCAGCTTTTAATAGGCCCATTTCACCAATGTAGCCCCCCAGGTAAACCCCCCGCCAAAGGCGGCCAATACAATATTGTCTCCTTTATTCAGGCGGTTTCTCCATTCCCACAGGCAAAGCGGGATAGTGGCGGCGGTGGTATTACCGAATTTATCAATGTTGATCATCACTTTTTCTTTTGGCAGTCCCATCCGGTTGGCGGTGCCATCAATAATCCGCAGGTTAGCCTGGTGCGGCACCAACCAGGCAATATCATCTCCCGTTAAATTATTTCTCTCGAGCAGTTCAGCGCTTATATCGGCCATCCCTTTCACTGCAAATTTGAAAACAGCCGGTCCCTCCTGGTATACGAAATGTTCTTTAGCCATCACCGTTTCAATGGTTGCCGGTTTTTTTGAACCGCCCGCTTTCATGTGCAGGTACTGGCAGCCGGAGCCATCACTTCTTAAAATACTGTCGAGCACCCCATATCCATCCTGGCCCGGCTCCAATAAAACCGCACCGGCCCCATCGCCGAAGATGATGCAGGTAGCCCTGTCGTTGTAATCAATGATTGCGCTCATTTTGTCAGCGCCGCAAACCACGACATTTTTATATCGCCCGCTTTCCACGAGGGCAGCTCCCAGTGTTAGCGGGTATAAGAATCCTGAGCAGGCAGCGGAAACATCGAAGCTCCACGCATTTTTTGCTCCCAGTTTATCAGCGGCGATATTAGCAGTAGCAGGAAAGACCATGTCGGGGGTTACGGTCCCCACGATCAGGCAATCGATTTCCCCGGGGCCAATACCTCTTTTTTCACAGAGTTGTTTTACCGCGGGGACAACCATATCGGAAGTCGCCAGACCATCTCCCTTCAGGATCCTTCTTTCGGATATACCTGTGCGTGTCCGGATCCATTCATCGTTGGTCTCCACCATTTTTTCCAGGTCAAAATTCGTGAGCTTGTCTTCCGGAACATACCCGCCGACAGCAGTGATGACCGCGCTGATCTTTTTAATCATTCAATTATTTAATTGATAAAGCAATTACGAATATACTGTTTAGTTTGATGTTTATACAGCGATAACGGTCAATTAACGACTCTCAACAGTCGGCTGATAATCCTTATTTTCGCAACTTATGATCGCTTATCTCAAAGGTGATTTTGTGCATAAGAGCCCCGCGGTTGTACATGTGGAAGCGAATGGAGTGGGGTATGAAGTACAGATAAGTCTCTATACCTATTCAAAGATCCATAATCTTGATAAAGGGATATTATACACCTGCCTGCTCATCCGCGAAGATGCTCATGTCCTGTACGGTTTTTTTGACACCGGAGAAAAAGAAATGTTCCAGCACCTGCTGAGTGTATCGGGCATTGGTGCTTCCACCGCACGGGTCATCTTGTCTTACATGAAACCTGACGAACTGGCAAGGGCCATCATCCAGGCGGATAGCCGGACGCTGGAAGGGATAAAAGGAATCGGCAAAAAAACAGCCGAAAGAATGATACTTGAGTTGAGGGATAAATTAGCAAAACAACCGGGCGAAACAAATATTTTTCCCATGAAA
>CAYSIU010000388.1:2057-3288 GCA_964431095.1 uncultured Chitinophaga sp.
TGCGTTAAATGCTTTGACCGCCCTGGGCATCAGCCGGCAGGCTGCCGGGCAAGCCATTGAAAAGGCACTGGCGGTTAATCCAAACTTGCCTGTTGAGGAACTGGTTAAATTAGCACTTCGTACCCTCTAATCCACTATTTTCAGGAAACTAATTGATGGAGAAAATACATTGAACCGTATAACTGCTCATATACTTCGGACCCTGGCATTATTATCCATCGTGACCGCCTTCTTTGCCCAGGCAAAAGCAGGTTTTTACGGGTCTATTCCCATCCACAAAATCGGTTTTTTCAGTGATACCAATCGCTATCCCTTAAGCGACCGGCGCGGTGATCCTTATTCCTATCCGAGTTATAATACATTTGATTTACGCGACACCGCTTTTATCAAAAGGACTGTCGAATACGATCCGAAAACAAAGGAATATTATGTCATAGAAAAAATAGGGACACACTATTACCGTACACCCGTTTCTTTCTCCATGGCCGAGTTCCTGCGCCTGCAGGGAGAACAGGATGAAAGAGATTACTTCAAAAAAAGGGCAGCGTTGCTGGCCAATATGAACCGGCGGCTGTTCAAACCCAAATTCAAAGTCTCCAATGATTGGTTCAACAGGATCATGGGTGTCGGACCCGATGGGAAAGTAAAAGTCGATATAAAGCCTACCGGTTATGTGGACCTGCTGGCGGGTTACCAGGGGCAGGTCATTAAGAACCCCACTTTGCCGGAAAGGGCCCGAAAGAATGGCGGCTTTGATTTCAACATGAATTCACAGTTGCAGGTGGATGCACAGATCGGTGAAAGACTGAAACTGCCCATCAATTATAATACACTGGCCAATTTCAATTTCGAGAACCAATTGAAACTGGATTACAAAGGACAGGATGACCAGATCGTCAAAGTATTCCAGGCAGGAAATACGAACTTCTCCACCAAGGGCACGCTGATCCCGGGCGCACAATCTTTATTCGGTATTAAGACGCAGTTACAGTTTGGCAAATTGTATATTACCTCCGTGCTCGCCAACCAGCAATCGCAGCGCCAGACGCTGGGCTTACAGGGAGGCTCCTCCGCGCAAAATTTTTCAATGAGAGCGGAGGAGTATGATGAGAACCGCCATTTCCTGCTGGCACAGTATTTCCATGATAATTACAATACCGCCATGAAACAACTGCCTGTTGTTAACTCAAGAGTGCAGATATTGAGAATGGAAGTATGGGTAACCAATCGC
>CAYSIU010000389.1:0-3286 GCA_964431095.1 uncultured Chitinophaga sp.
CTTCCTTGTCCATTACCGGGATCGCCCGGCAGGTACGGTATCCGGAAAGGGTGATCGGCATGCATTTTTTCAACCCGGCAACGATCATGAAGCTGGTAGAAGTGGTGAATACAAACTATACGAATCAGGAAACTACCCGGATCGTTATTGAACTCGCCAAAGCGATGGGAAAAACACCGGTTGTCTGTAAAGATTCGCCGGGTTTTATCGTGAACCGGGTGGCGCGGCCCTACTATATTGAATCATTGCGATTATTGGAAGAGAAAAAAACAGATGTTTCCCAACTGGATTCATTAATGGAAGCAAGCGGATTTAAAATGGGGCCTTTCCGGCTGATGGATCTTATTGGCAATGATATCAATTATGCGGTAAGCTGTTCTGTATACAGCCAGATGAATGAACCCGCCCGTCTTAAACCTTCTTTTATACAGGAGCAAAAAGTAAAAGAAGGAAAGTTGGGAAGGAAATCGGGCGAAGGATATTACAAATATTGAATGTTAAACGCAAAATGTTAAATGATCTTAGTTACAGGAGGAACTGGTTTCCTGGGTGCCTATATTATCAAAGAGCTGCTGGAGAAAGGTTATAATGTAAGAGCTATCCGCCGCCGGTCCCCGCTGCCTTTCTATATCTCGCCAGTCCTTCTCGGTAAAGTTCAATGGGTAGAGGGAGATGTGCTGGATGTGGTGTCCCTGCAAGATGCCTTGGAAGGTGTTGACAAGGTGATCCATTCAGCCGCTGTTGTTTCTTTTTTAAAGAAGGAGAGAAAAAAAATGTACCAGGTAAACGTGGAAGGAACAGCCAACGTGGTAAATATCGCGCTGGAAAAAAATGTAAAAAAACTGGTGCATATCAGTTCCGTCGCAGCCCTGGGAAGGACCGCCGACGGCGGTCATGTCAATGAAGAAAAGAAATGGGAAGAAACAAAAGTAAATACCCATTACGGCCGAAGCAAATACAAGGCGGAGCTGGAAATATGGAGAGGGATCAGCGAAGGCCTGGATGCGGTTATTCTGAACCCCAGTACTATCCTGGGTTATGGCGACTGGAACAGCAGCAGTTGTGCCATTTTCAAGAACGTGTATAAACAATTCAGGTGGTACAGCCCGGGTATCAATGGTTTTGTAGATGTGGAAGATGTGGCCAAAACCGCCATCCTGGCAATGGAAAGCGATCTTTCCGACCAGCGTTTTATCGTAAACGGAGACAACTGGGCATTTAAGAAACTGCAGGATACGATGGCTGACGCTTTTGGGAAAAAAAGACCTTCCTGGCAAACCACTACCTTCCTGATCGCGATTGCATGGCGGCTGGAAAAACTCAAATCTCTTTTCAGCAGGAAAAAACCCTTGCTGACCCGGGAGAGTGCAAAAGTGGCGAATAGCAAAACCTGGTTTGAGAATGATAAAATACGAAAGGCTTTCCCGGGTTTTTCTTTCACTCCATTAGAAGAAACCATAAAAAGGGCCTGTGAAAAGTACCTTGGCACTATTCATGACGTGCAACCATAGCCCTTTCCACAGTATCTTTAACCCGCAATCCTGCAACCATGCAAAACCTTCGTTTTATTTTTTTGCTGCTGTTCGGCAGCTCCTTTCTGTATGTAAAAGGCCAGTTAATCGTGTCGGGAACGGTCCTGGATTCTGCCACCCGGGAACCCCTGGTGGCGGCTTCGGTGTTTTGCCAGAATACCACGCTGGGCACAGCTACCAATAAACAAGGGGAATTTTCACTGAGTTTGAAATCGGGGGGCTATGACCTTGTTTTCAGTTATACGGGTTACCAGACACAAACGGTGCAGGTGAAAGAATCCGGACCTGCGGGACAGGCAAATAACAAACTGGAAATACGGCTTGTTAAAGAAGAGAAAAGTATGGGGGAAGTCATCATGAAGACCAGCTTCGAAGTAACAGATGGCTGGAATAAATACGGTGATTTCTTTTTCAAAAATTTTATCGGCGCCACTTCCAATGCCGGGCAATGTGTGCTGGAAAACCCGGAAGTGCTGAAATTCTTTTTTTATAAGAAAAGTAACCGGCTCAAAATACTTGCCAGCGAACCCGTCCGGATCAGCAACAAGGCGCTGGGATATAATTTACGTTACCAGCTTGATTCGTTCGTGTATTACTATAACAGTGAACTTAATTCTTACAGGGGGTATTGCCTTTTCAGTGAAATGGAAGGGAGCGACAGCCTGAAAAAAGTATGGGCTACTGCCCGCCGCAAAGCCTATGAAGGTTCCATGCTGCATTTTATGCGCAGCTATTATGACAGCACATTGCAGGAAGATGGCTGGATCATCGATATACTCGACGAAAAAAATGATAAGAAGTTTATTAAAGTAACGAATCCTTATGACACGCTCTATTACGGTGCAGTGGACAGCACGAAACAGATCGAACTATGGTATCCCCGGAAAATAAGTATCACCTATACCAAAAAAAGACCGGAAAATGAATACCTGAAAAAAATGAACCTGCCAAAGAATGTGCCTTATCTTATCTCTTATATTGATCTGAAAGACGCTATCGCCATTATGGAAAACGGTTATTATTATGACCCCAAAGACTGGGTAAACCAGGGTTATTGGAGCTGGAAGAACCTCGCCGACCAATTGCCTTATGATTATTCCCCGGATTGAGTAGCAATAAAGCCAAGAGCCTGGAACAACGAGTTGGTTTTCATCAACCCTATCCCGGTAAGCACCTGATGTTGGGCAGTCACTATCCTCCCTTTTTCCCCATTACTTTTTCCCAGAGCTGCGGAATTCTTTTAATCCAGACCAGTTCTTTCATTTTCTCCCTGGCTTCTTCTACCGGTGACCCGAAATAGACCCTTCCCCCCCGGATGGAATCTTTGACGCCGCTTTGCGCATAGATCTCCGCGTCTTTACCAATGGTAAGGGTCTTGCTCACCCCGACCTGTCCCCAAAGGATCACGTTATCTTCAATCGTCGTGGCTCCGGCAATTCCCACCTGACCGGCAAAAAGACAATTCCTGCCAACAACAGTATCATGCCCGATATGAACCAGGTTATCTATTTTGGTCCCCGCACCAATGACCGTATCTGAACTGACGCCCCTGTCAATCGTACAATTCGCTCCGATTTCCACTTCCCCCTCAATCACGACCCGGCCGCAGCTGCTCATTTTTTTATAAAGGATCTCCCGCCCGGCTTTTTTATTATAATAAAAGGCGTCGCTACCGATCACCTTACCTGCCTGGATCACTACGTGATCACCAATCAGGCAATGATCCAGGATGGTCTATTTCGGATGAATAACAA
>CAYSIU010000390.1:0-3282 GCA_964431095.1 uncultured Chitinophaga sp.
TCTCTTTATCATTTTCAAATTTCTCATTAGTCCATTCCGTGGTATAGCCATCCAGTTCATGGCGGATGCCGTTACTGTCAGCTATAACAGTGTTTGAAAAAAAGGGTGGGGGCGCGGTCATTGATAAAACCTTCGCCAAAAGAATGGCAGGTAGGGAGAGAAGAAGAAAATGTTTCATTGCAGTGGTTTTGCCTGTATCCTATTGGACGACATCACGGATCGAAACCTTCTAATATTGTTCCATTTCACTTGGGAAATCTTTCGACTTCACATCTTTGATATATTGCTGTACGGCACCTGTGGCCTGCTCGTTGATGTTCAGGTATTGACGAAGAAACCGGGGTTTGAATTCTGTATTGATGCCCAGCATATCGTGCATGACGAGCACCTGTCCATCGCAATCAACGCCAGCCCCGATACCAATGGTGGGAATCGTCACATGTTGTGAAACTTCTTTGGCCAGCAAAGCGGGGATCTTTTCCAGTACAATGGCAAAACACCCGGCTTTTTCCAGGAGCCTGGCATCTTTTCTCAGTTTATTAGCTTCTGTTTCTTCCTTTGCCCTTACGGTGTAGGTGCCGAACTTATAAATGGATTGGGGTGTAAGTCCTAAATGTCCCATCACCGGTATCCCCGCTGAAACGATCCGCCGGATCGAATCAATTACTTCTTCACCGCCTTCCAGTTTTACAGAATGGGCGCCGGTTTCCTTCATGATGCGGATCGCAGAAGCCAGGGCAATATCAGAATTGGACTGGTAGGATCCAAAAGGCATATCCACTACCACCAGGCAACGATCGATACCCCGGATGACGGAAGAAGCATGATAGATCATCTGGTCCATGGTAATCGGAAGGGTTGTTTCATGCCCGGCCATGACATTGGAAGCAGAGTCTCCCACCAGAATCACATCAATCCCCGCGCGGTCGATGATCCTGGCAAAGGAAACATCATACGCGGTTAACATGGTGATCTTTTCACCGGCAGCCTTCATTTTCTGCAGGGTATTCGTCGTGATCTTTTTGACTTCTTTCTGGACGCTCATACGATTATTATTTACCGATTTCCAACAATTGGTAAAAAAAATAGTTTTACAGGGCGGCTTCTTTCTGTTTCACTTCTTCGTAAAGGGTATGGATCAGGCCGTCGGCCAAACCGATTTTCGGTACAAAGATCTCTTCCGCATCTGCCCACCGCATCACATTGATGTAGATCAGT
The DNA here is from genome assembly GCA_964431095.1 of uncultured Chitinophaga sp. Taxonomy (GTDB): domain Bacteria; phylum Bacteroidota; class Bacteroidia; order Chitinophagales; family Chitinophagaceae; genus JJ008. The sequence goes on from CAYSIU010000390.1 coordinate 1,219, forward strand.
AATGCCGGTACGATCACATCGGCCCGGTCTTCCCGCAATTTATAAAAGCTGATGCGCTGAGCCAGCGTGAGGTTGCTGAATTCCTTGTAATAGTCGCGCAACAGTTCTAGGCTGAGCGGCTTGCCTTCCTTGCGTTTCGAGATGGAAAAGATCTTATTGATGTTGCCCCCCGAGCCGATCGCTGATACATGATGATAACCTTTCGTTTTGGTGCGGATGAATTCTTTCATCTTATCCCACATAGCTTCGGATACCTGGTTCTTGAGCAGCCGGATCGTACCGATATTGAAGGATTCTTTGAAGATGATCTTATTATCACTGAAAAAAGTAAGTTCGGTACTGCCGCCTCCCACATCAATGTAGAGATAGGATTCATCGGCCGTCATGTTTTCAGCAATGTGGTTTTCATAAATCAGCGAAGCTTCTTCTTCCCCGCTGACGATGTGGATATGGATCCCGGTTTCGGCTTTTACCTTTTTTATAACCTCCCGGGCATTGATGGCATCCCGCATAGCCGAGGTGGCGCAGGCTTTCAGGTGTTTTACTTCATATACTTCCAGCAGCAGTTTATACGATTTGATCGTTTTAATGATCTTGTCTAACCGGGCAGGGGAAATTTCCCCTTTGTCGAACACATCGAAACCAAGCCGGAGCGGGACGCGGATCAGGACCACTTTGATGAATTCAGGAACAGCTTGCGGACCGGGAATGACATCGGTGACCAGTAATCTTGCTGCATTGCTTCCAATATCAATGGCTGCCAGTCTCACTTGGGATCAGCGTTTTTTTGTACAGATAGTTATACGTTTCTACCTGGGAGCGGATTTTTTTCCGGGTTGTCCTCACATATTCGTTACTTAGCTGGTTGTCCAGCCACCGGGCTTTCACATTGTCCTGTAATTGTATGTTCAATATATCTTTCAGTTCCTGTTTCAGTTGCTCGTTCCAGACGGGGCAGGTGGCTTCCACCCGGTGTTCAAGGTTACGCAGCATCCAATCGGCCGAAGATATATAAACTTTCTCTTTGCCCCGGTTGTGAAATACCCACACTCTTGCATGTTCAAGGTATTCATCCACGATGCTGATGGCTTTTACCGGTGTTTCGAATTTTTTGCTCTCTGAATACATACAGAAAACACCCCGGATGATCAGCTTTAATTGCACACCGGCCCTGGCGGCTTCATAAAGTTTTTGAATCATTTCCTCGTCAGAAAGTGAATTCATTTTTAGTGTAATGGCTGCCGGTTTTTTCTTCCGCGCCTGCCTGATTTCTTCGTCGATCAATTTCAGCATCAGCTTTTTCACGATATGCGGGCTTGGAATTACATATTTGCATTCCTGCAGGAAGTCCATGCCCGATTTCGGTTGTTCCAGGTAAGCGAACATGCGGTCGGCATCGTTCATGATCTTCTGGTTCGAGGTTAGCAGGCAGTGATCTGCATAGACCCGCGCCGTTTTCTCGTTCAGGTTGCCCGTGCTCAAAAAACCATAGAGCAGACTGCCGTTATCCTTTGTTTTTTTCCGGATGACACAGATCTTGGAATGTACTTTCATATTCGGTATCTCGATGAGGACCTTAGCGCCTTCTTCTTCCAGCCTGTTTCTCCATTCGATATTGGCTTCTTCCTCAAACCGTGCCCGGAGTTCCAGCATCACCACTACTTCTTTGCCATTGCGCACGGCATTGATCAGCGCATTGATAATTTTTGATTGCTGTGCCATCCGGTAACACGTGATCTTGATCGTTGTGACGTCCGGGTCAAAAGCGGCTTCCCTGATCAGGTCGATTAGTGGCAAGAAAGAATGGTAAGGGAAGTGAAGCATGATATCTTTCTCCATGATCACATCCGAAACCCTCCGCTCGGTGAGCAGGGGGAGCGCCTCCGATCGCTTGCGCTGCTTTTTTTCCTTACATACTTGTTCGGGATAATCCATAACATGATGGAAATTATGGATCCGTCCCCTGGCGATCACTGTTGCCCTCATGCAAAGTTTTAACGGGCGCCGGAGAAACTCCAGCAGTCCCGGATCGATTTAGCTGTCGCATCCAAACGGGACCGCCTT
>CAYSIU010000391.1:0-3279 GCA_964431095.1 uncultured Chitinophaga sp.
TCACAACGGGAAGAGGTTCTTTATAATGTGCGACAACGAATGAAGGGAATGAATAGCGGCGGCGAAGAAGTATGGTGGTACCTGGATACCAGAAGAGTTGGCACTGTGCCGCATGCGGGTTTCGGGCTGGGTTTTGAAAGGATGTCCCAGTTTATAACCGGTATGAGCAATATCCGCGATGTCATTGCTTTTCCAAGGACGCCGGGTAACGCCGAGTTTTGATCTCAGCACCATCGTCACCGCTCCTGCAAAAGATTCAGTAAATTAACTGACCAATTAACCAACAACCCCGCTATGAAATCACTTTTGGTTTCATGCCTGTTGCTCATTTCTTTCCAGTCAAAAGCACAGGACCTCCTGGATTTGGTTCAACAGGCTGTTGATCTTTTCCAGAAAGGGGACTACGCAAAGGCGATTCCTGTTGCCGAAAAAGCAGGAAATACTATCAAGAGCCTGATGGGTGAAGACAGCCTCTTCTACCCGGCCATGCTGAAGATACAGGCAGAAAGTTATTTCCAGACCTATCAATATCAAAAAGCAGAGGCTGACTACAAACAACTCTGCGACCTGGTAACAAAGTATTCCGGGGAAAAAGGAGACGCTTATACCGCCTGCATCAATAATCTGGCCACCGTGTATGAAGCGATGAGTCAGTATGAAAGATCGGAATCACTTCTTCTCCGGGCGAGAGATATCATCAAACAAACACAGGGGGAGATAAGTCTCGGATACTCGATTGCCGTGAACAACCTGGCAGGCCTGTACCAGTCGATGGGTCAATATCAGAAAGCAGAACCTCTTTATATCCAGGCAACGAATATCCGGAAGAAGAACCCCGGGGAAAATTCCCGTGAATATGCCAATAGCCTGAACAACCTCGCCACGCTCTATTCAGAAATGGGTCAATATGAAAAGGCAGGTGAGCTCTACGTACAGGCCAGGGATATTCGCAAAAAAGTATTGGGGGAAGACGATCCTGATTATGCTGCCAGCCTGAATAACCTTGCTTCTGTCTGGGAAGATCTCGAAGACTACCCCAAAGCCGAAGCGTTGTATATCCAGGCGAGGGATATTCGCAAAAGAGTATTGGGAGATAATCATCCTGACTATGCTGCCAGCCTGAATAACCTTGCCGGGTTATATGTAAGACAAGCCCAGTACCAGAAAGCCGAACCACTGCTGCTGCAGGCAAAGGAGATATGGAAAAACAGGTTGGGGGAAAACCATCCTGATTATGCTAATAGCCTGAACAATCTTGGGGCATTGTACCGCCGCGCAGGAATGCATTATGACAGGGCCGAAATGTATTATACCCAGGCAATTGCTATCCGCAAAAAAGTATTGGGGGAGGGTCATCCCCTTTGTGCGGATTCCGAGAATGATCTCGCATTGTTGTACGCCAATATAGGACAATCGGCTAAAGCAAAGCCGCTTTTTTTATCGAGCAGTCGAGCGATGATTCAGAACCTGATGAATAGCTTTTCTATTCTTTCTGAAAAAGAAAAGGGGAACTATATCAACTATAACCGGGTGTTTGAAGATTGCGATAATAGTTTTTTGTACAACTATCCCGGTGTATCCGAAGAGGTCAGCCGGAATAATGTGGACCTGCAACTTTTTTTTAAAGCCCTTGCATTAGCGGACACAAGGAATATGATAGAATCGGTTCGGAACAGCCGGGATGCCTCGTTGATGAAAACATTCGACAACTGGCAGGCCGATAAAATACTATTGGCGCGGGAATACGCATTACCGGCCGAGAACCGGATACAAGATTTAAAAAAGACAGAGGATGAAACAGAAGCCCTTGAAAAAGATCTCAAACGTCGCTCTTCTGCTTTTCGAAACCAGCAGGCCCCCCTTCAAGTTTCGATAAGGGATGTTTGTAAAAACCTTTCAATGGATGAAGCGGCGATTGAATTCGTAAGCTTCCGGCTTTACCATAAGAAATGGACCGACAGCACCATCTATGGCGCTTATATTCTTCGCAGGGGTGACAGTTCAGCAAGATTTGTCCCGCTGTTTGAAGAAAAACAATTGCAGCGACTGATCGACAAAGCCGGGAAAGCGCCTACTACAGTGGCTAAGAATTTTTATCAGCTCGGGAAAGATGCGGCGGCTAATCCTTTTTTTTGCGGGGAAAGTGTATATAAGCTCGTGTGGGAACCGCTGGAGCCGTTTTTAAAAAATGTAAAAAAAATTGCTTATTCCCCGGCAGGAAAATTGTATGGGATCGCTTTTCACGCCCTACCCTGCGGGACCAACAAATTACTTTCGGATAAATATCAATTGCAGCAATATGTCAGCACCCGGCAAGTGGCATTGAGAAATCCTTCCGATCCCGTTATAAAACCCGGGAATATTGTTGTGTTCGGGAATCCTGATTTCAGCATGGATAGCGCGGCAATAGTAAAAGAATGGCAAAACAAGCCCGCCAGTGGTTATGCTGTCCGGTTCAGGGGCGGGAATGACGGTATACAATGGCCCGATCTGCCGGGAACGGAGGAAGAGGCCAACAGCATCATCGGGTTATTTAAACAACACAATGAACGATCCCTGTTATTCCTTCATAGGGAGGCATCTGAAGCAGCGCTGAAAGCACTCAGCAACGACCCGCCACAGGTATTACATATTGCTACCCATGGTTTCTTTTTGCCGGGCAAAAAAGATAATGACGAAAAGGTCACCCGGGAAGAAGAACTCAACAGTTATAAACCTGCAGATGATCCGTTGTTACGCAGCGGGCTGATCCTGGCAGGAGGGAATTATGCATGGGCGGGCAACAAGCCCATTGAAGGGGTGGAGGACGGGATTGCCACCGCCTATGAAATTTCACAATTGAACCTGAGCCAAACGGAACTGGTGGTGCTCAGCGCCTGTGAAACGGCATTGGGGGATATCAAAGGAAGCGAGGGAGTATTTGGGTTGCAGAGGGCTTTCAAAATGGCAGGGGTGAAAAAAATGATCGTCAGTCTCTGGCAGGTACCGGATAAAGAAACGGCGGACCTGATGACCAGCTTTTATACCTATTGGATATCCGGAAACAACATAGAAGATGCTTTTACACGGGCACAATCGGAAATGCGAAAAAAATATGCTCCTTTTTACTGGGCGGCTTTTGTGCTGGTGGAATAATGTATACTGAAGCAGGTGGCAGATCATTCATGTACACACATAACGGGGACATGTGAGTGAAATACAAGTTGGCGGGTAGAGCTGGGTTTAAAAAGACCCTCCAGCAGTTTGTGTTTCTTGGGGATGGTAATCACCAGGTCAAGA
>CAYSIU010000392.1:0-3258 GCA_964431095.1 uncultured Chitinophaga sp.
CAAATTATCTCCTGATGATTTAGATAAAAAACTTGAATCACTAGGTGCTCAGATTGGAACAAGTTTTAGCGCAGAAACAGGTGGGGGAAGTTTTTTATGTTCAAATGAAGATTTCGATGAAGTTTTTTCACTTTTTTCTGATGTAATTAGAAAGCCGCGTTTTGATGAAAAAAAACTTGAACTTTGGAAATCTAAAACAATAGATGATATTTAAAGAAGAAAAGATGATTCTGTAACAATAGGAACAATTGGATTCAATCAATTATTGTATGCACAAAGTACTTATGGAAAAGTTGCTCTCTCTTCGGATATTAGAAAGATTTCTCGTGAAACTATAATTAATGAATATAAAAAATTTGTTAAACCTAAACATGCAAGATTAACTATTAGTGGAAAAATTAGTCGTGAAAATTTACTAAATACAATTCAAAAATATTTTGGTAACTGGAAAAAATCAAAGGATGCGGGACTATGCCGGGGTGCCTACCACTTTTTTATCGGCTCGAGGGATGGAAGAATGCAGGCGGAGAATTTTATAGATAACGTGAAACTTGAAACAGGCGATCTTCCCCCGGTGTTGGATGCTGAGCAGCTCAATGGCGCAAAACCGGAACAATTCAAAAAGGACGTGCAAAAATGGCTGGAGATCATAGAGGCTTATTATCATGTTAAGCCCATTATCTACACCAATGTGGAGTTTTATAACCGTTGCTTGGGAAGCCAGTTTGACGACTTCCCTTTATGGGTCTCCAATTATTACCAGCCCGATCAACCCCATATTGCCAGAGGCTGGGTTTTCTGGCAGCATAGTAACGAAGGAAGAGTGAATGGAATTATTTCTAAAGTTGATTTCAACGTATTCAACGGCGATTCGGTTGCGTTCAGATCATTGTTGATCCGGTAGGGGCAAGCTATATGCGCTTGGAGCAGCCAGATGCTTATAGTACCTTGTATACCTGAATTCATGATCATGGAGGAACGGGGTTGGGACCCTCAGGTTAAAAAATACTTCCGGAAAATCATCGGTTCATTCAGCCTGGGATTGCTCTGGTTGATGGGTTGTGCAACGGCTGGTATATATTTTGAACTGGGTTACCGTGATGGCAAACCGGTTATTTATACGATCCTGTTTTATGCAGGGATGGTAATCACTCTTTTACTGTTGTTGCGTTACCTGTATAATACCTGGAGAAAGGATTAAGCCCATTTTTGCCCTAAAATACCCGCTGCCGGGTATAAAGGGTGGAGAATAAAAAAGTATTTTGGAGAACAATTGATTTAATCCATGGAGTTAAAGCAAATCAGTAAGCGGATCGTTATCGCGGGTACATTGCTGATATGGTTAATTAAATACCTGATCCGGCCCCTGCAACCCTTTGAAGGACCCGGGACATTTTTTCTTGGAGTGACACCCAATTTTTTTGGTTCATTCCTGGTTCCTTTCGGGGCGTGTTGGTTCTTCAGTGGCAGCAACTACCGGCTGGCGCGGATCTTCCACATCCATTCAGACTATGATCTGCGGCAGGTTTGTATACTGGGCTTTGGCATGCTGGTTGTAAATGAATACTTACAAAAGATCCCTTTATTTGGCCGAACCTTTGATTATAATGATATTCTTTTTTCATTTGTGGGGCTATTGATTTCTTATTTTGTTTTCAGGAAGATCCGGATCCGCCAGGAACGTACTTTTCAACCGCAGGTTCACTAACTGCTATGATCGGCAATGATGACCCAGCGACCATTAATATTTTCAAAAAGAAGATTAAAATAACCCCCAATATCCCCGATACTCCTTTTCAGGAACCATTTTCCCACTACATAATAATATTTTTTTGAGAGTCGCTTCAGGCGAAGTAATGTAAAAGCCAGCTTTCCCATGGCAGCGGTATCCGGGTAACCCTTTTTGTAGTTGCTCAGCGTATTGCTCCATCCATAGGTCACCCCATTACGGCCAATGAACATCAGTGAATCATTTTGCCAGTAACCATTCATAAATCCTTCAATATCGCCACGGTTCCAGGCGTCGGTTTGTTTAGCGAGAAGACCCCTTATAGCAGTTTCATTTTTTGGCTGGGCACAGGCCCCGATCGCCAGCAGGAAGAATAATGCCGTTAAATAAGGTTTCATCATGAAAGTTTGGTTCAAGTTAATTGAAAATATAATGACAGGGCTGTTCAATGATTGCAGTCGTCAGTATGGGCATGTTTGTGTAGCCGGCAAAACCGGTAATTAAAAAAATGGGCCGATACAATCAGCATTACGCCGGGGATCAGCAGCCAGGTCTCATATTGAATAAAGAATTGTTTCAATACCAGGAATGGGAAGCCTGCAAGAAAAAGCAATAAGGGCAGAAGGCTGTGGTGGTGTTTTTTATAGCCATGATAAAGCGAAAAGGACCCTATCCCAAGCGCCAGCAATATCATTCCGATTTCAAAGCCTGTGTTGTTGAGGATGTTCACCCCAAACAAAGGCAGTGTGCTGAGAAAAAGGGGTAATAAAGCGCAGTGAATGGCGCAGGCAAGAGAGGCCCCGATTCCCCATGCATCCCAATTGATCCTCAGCTTCATACAGGGGCTAAAGTTACAAAAAGGCAACATAGTTGCAAAAAAAGAGTGGTGGCAATGTTAACTTTGCGGAGTAATCAGCAGTATGTCGAAAAAAGGATGGTTTTACACCGGGTTTTTTGTGACCCTTGTGTTTGTGTTTTATTTTATTATGACCCGCGTTATCCCCGGGTTTAGCCAAAAGAAGATAGCGCCGATAAGTTATGTCAGGCCGTTTTCTTTTACCAACCAGGATGGTAAAACTGTGACGGAAAAAGATGTCGCGGGCAAAGTGTACGTGGCAGAATATTTTTTCACCACCTGTAAAACCGTTTGTCCAAGGATGAATAATAATATGAGGCTGGTGTACGAGGCGCTCAAAAATGAAAATGATTTTCTTATCCTTTCTCACAGCAGTGACCCGGAAACCGATTCGGTGGCACAGCTCAAAAAATACGCGGATTCCCTGGGAGTGAACACGCAGCACTGGATATTTCTGACAGGAAGAAAAGACAGCCTGTATACGATGGCCAGGGTCAGCTACACTATTGATGATCCTAAAAACAACCTGAAGAATATCGATGATGTCTTTTTACACACCCAGCTCTGGGCATTGGTGGACAGGAATGGAGATGTAATAAAAATATATGATGGGCTGAAACAAAGCCAGGCCGAAGAACTGATAAAAGAGGTAAGGAAGCGGTTGAAACAACAA
>CAYSIU010000393.1:0-3253 GCA_964431095.1 uncultured Chitinophaga sp.
CTCCAGTAAAAAACAAAGTGTACATTTTTGCTGGTTCTTCCTACCGCGATCGAACAAAAAATATGTCCCTGTTTTTCTGTCGGTGACCAACCGAAAGCCAGGGCATTGTAGTTGTCGTATATCAATTCATTCGCGGTCGGGTAGAGGTCCCAGGCGAATTCTCTCAACCACATCACCCGATCAATAATGTTTTTGTCAAATACTGCGAGAAATTTCAAAAGATCCTTTTTTTGTTCTTTACTCATTTGATCATTTTTGATAAGTTGTTTTACATTTTTGTCGACTGATCCCTCAACCCGCTTACTGCAACTGTCGCTTGTATAGCTGTATTGCATTTTCAAACCCCAGGTACAGGGCATCGCAGATCAAAGCATGCCCGATACTCACTTCATCCAGCCAGGGGATATTTTGCTTCAGGTATTTTAAATTATCCAGGTCAAGATCATGTCCGGCATTCAGCCCGAGCCCTAATTCCTTTGCTTTTTTGGCTGCTGCCAGGTAGGGTGCGATTCCCTGCTCCCGCTTCCCGGCTCCATACTGTTTCGCGTAATCCTCTGTATAAAGTTCGATCCGGTCTGTTCCGGTTTCGGCTGCTCCTTCCAGCATTTTCAGATCAGGGTCAACAAAAATTGAAACCCGGATACCGGATTTTTTAAAAACAGGGATGATATTTTTCAGGTAATCTTTGTTTTTGATCGTATCCCATCCATGGTCGGACGTGAGTTGCCCTTGGACATCCGGTACTAATGTTACCTGGGCAGGTTTTATTTCAAGGACCAGGTCCACAAATTTTTGTTCCCGGCTGTTTCCTTCGATATTAAATTCAGTGCTGATGATCTTTTTTATCTCTCGCACATCTTCATAACGGATATGCCGTTCATCCGGCCGGGGATGGACGGTTACCCCGTCGGCGCCGAAACGCTGGGCATCGATGGCTGCCTGTAACACATTTGGATTATTACCTCCCCGTGAATTGCGCAGCGTGGCAAATTTGTTGATGTTCACAGAGAGTTTTGTCATCCTCCAAAGTTAGGTATTGAAAAATTGGTTGATCGGTTACTCCGCCATCTTTGTATCCGGGTCCAGAGGGCCAAATCATCCAATCAGCTACTTAACCATTTAACTACAACTCTCTCCATGTATGGTCTGCCAGTAACTGAACCGCTGCCACGAATCGTTTGAAGGGAACCGTCTTGCCCCATTCTTTCGGAGACACAAGGGAGAGGAGATAGCTGTCATCATCTTTCTGGTACAGGTAATAGGTTTGACCGATGTTGGGCTTGAAGGATAATCTTGCCTCATAGATCATCAGGGATAGTTCTTTTCTTTTTTGTATTTCCTGCGCCTGCAAAGCAAGTAGCTCAATTTGTTTTCGGATCTGTTCCAGTTGCATATTGGTCTGCTCTTCCATAGCGGTAAGGGCCTTGTGCCTGATCATCCCTTCTTCCGTGGGTTTGATCAGCGCTCCCGATACCGCGGCAGCATAAGGAAGTACGCTGAGTTGTTTGTGATATATTTCAGTATTGGTATAGGAATTTCCATCCTCTTTCCAGCCCTGCTGGCTGACCTTTAAATAACCATTAGGCATTATTTCATGCGCCACATGCAATACGATCTCCCCCTTTTTGTAAAAATGAATCTCAAAACTGATGCTGTCGGTGAAAATAGCCTGCACCTTATCGGCCAGTTGCGGATCGTCAAAATCGTTCAGCACTCCATCTGCCACCAGGCGGTAACTTGAAGAAAAAGCCTGGTTCCTGGCCGATACCCGGTTGTGATAGATGATCAGTTCCTTGCCGCCGGGTGTGGCCTCAATCCTGTATATCCCACTTAGGGGTCTTTCCCCGTATTCATAGCTTCCTTTTTCGGGGAAGAGCTGCCAGGATGCTAGAAAGTTATATGCTTTAATCATGTTGGAGATCGGGAGTAGCTAGTGGCAGGTATCAAGCGGTTAGTGGGTTATGGGTAGTGAATCATCCTACCGCTACTCGCCGTTATCCATTCCCTTTCCGGCAAAGATTTTATTTTCTGCCAACTTAACAAAGTATTATCCAAAATTCTATAGCGTTTTTAAACAAAGAGCTATCTTTAATTTTATTAATTATATCCACATGAAATTTCTTGTTTTCCCTTCGATCTTATCATTGCTGCTTTCCACTGCCGTGATAGGGCAACCTGCACCAATTTCTGCCACACCCCCCCCTTCAGCCGATCAGATCCTGAAGGAAGCCTATTCCACGGCAACGAAGGAAAACAAAAATGTACTGATCATGTTTCATGCATCCTGGTGCATATGGTGCCACAGGATGGACAGCAGCCTCCAGGACCCCGCCTGCAGGAAATTCTTTGATGACAATTTTGTGATCCGCCACCTGGTCGTCGATGAATCAAAGGACAAACAAAACCTGGAAAATCCGGGTGCCGATGAAATGCGCAGAAAATATTATGGTGATGGGCAGGGAATTCCCTTCTGGCTCATATTTAATAAGGAAGGGAAGCTGCTAGCCGACTCCAAGATGAGGAAAGAAGGAGAGGGGCCCGAGGCAGGCCAAAACACAGGTTGCCCGGCCAGTGAAGCGGAAGTCGCTTATTTTATCGATGTGCTTAAGAAAACGACCCGCTTTAGCCCCGAACAGGAAGAGGCCGTCCGGAAACGCTTCCGGCAAAACGAACAATGACGATCCTCCTTACCAGTGCCTGAGCTCCTCTTCTATCGCCTGGCGAAGTTTATTCTCATTTTGCGCGATCCAGGGTGGAAGACCCGCCGTAGTGATCTTCCATTCCTCTTCCTTTTTTTGAACAATAAAGTGGATACGATCACCCCGTTCATCACAAACATTTACGGTAAAACGTTCCTCGCTCGGGTCTCTCAGTTTCCGGAAGTTAAACTCCCTCAGCCTTTCACCGGCCTTGACCAACAGGGAAAACTGGACCATTTTACTGAATTCAAGCTGCATGTTCACAAAAGTTGAATCAAAAAAGCAGCAATTTGTATGCTAAGAAGGCTTTTCATTGAATCAAAAGTTTTTCACACTTCGTGATCATGAAAAGATGCGTCTTACCCGCAAATGATAAATAGGTCGACTTAGAAACAGACGACGATCCATTCACCTGGTTTTATGAAGGCATATATTTATCCAGCTTGTTGGGGATGAGGTAAAGCACCGGGGTAACCACGAAGATGATGATACTGACCAGGGGAGCAAAAAAGGATATGCCGATGGCCACCGCATAGACAAAGGGAGATAAAATG
>CAYSIU010000394.1:0-3247 GCA_964431095.1 uncultured Chitinophaga sp.
GATGAGAGACAAGGGACAGATAGGGAAGCTTGTGTAGGGGAAAACGAATGAATAACACAGCAAGCAGAAGGAAGAGCCCATGGGTAAACGAAGAGAGTTTTGTCCTGCCGCCCGCATCCACATTTGCTGCGCCGCGAACAATAACGGCGGTGATGGGAATCCCGCCCAGTAAGCCGCAGGTCATATTCCCGACACCCTGGGCTAACAACTCCCTGTTCACGGGCGTAATGCGATTATGCTCATCTAATTTATCAATGGCTTCCACGCAAAGCAATGTTTCCAGGGAAGCCAGCAGCCCGATGATAACGCCATCTTTCCAGACGGCAGTACCGGAAAAAAGTTTTGAAAAATCAGGGAAAGAAATATTATTGAAAATATTATCCGGGATCTGGACCACCTGGGTATGCTTTAGAGAAAATCCCGAAGCCGCCCTTTCAAACAGGTAATTGATCAGAATGCCGGCAAGGACAGCTATCAGCGGTGCGGGGATGATCTTCCACTTCCTGGCAAAGGGCTGTTGTAAAAATACCAGCACGGCAAGAGAAGCTACTGTAATGATGATGGCTCCCCTTGTGATATGCAGGTTGAAATTATGAATGTTACCAGTAAAGTCATGCGAAGAAACAAAGCTCAGTATCCCGCTGCTCCAGAAATCAGGCTGGTCATATCCAAGGGCCACCGGCACCTGCTTTGCGATCAACATGATCCCGATAGCTGCCAGCATGCCTTTGATAACAGCGGAGGGAAAATAGTTAGCGATTACTCCCAGTTTCAATATCCCGAGAATGACCTGGAATGCACCGGCAATGATTACAGCCAGCAGAAACACCCTGTAATCGTGATAGATAAATATGGTCGTTGCAACAAGAGTGGATAAACCTGCTGCAGGGCCTGAAACACTTAATTGCGAACTACTGATGAGGGAAACAAGGAGACCGCCAATGATCCCAGAAAGTATGCCCGAATATAAAGGAGCACCGGAGGCAAGTGCAATCCCGAGACAAAGAGGTAATGCCACCAGGAAAACAGAAAGACCGGCAGGAAGATCGTGTTTGATCCAGATCAGTCGCAGGTATCTTACTCTTCTTCTCAATGGAATTGATTGGCTGTTAAAGTAAAAGTAATGATAGAAGATCTATCCCGTGAGATCAACCAGAATCGTGCAAAGATAAATATCATGAAGCAGGGTCGGCATAGACTTTTGCTTACTGTATGTAAGGGCCAGTGCAGAAGATAAGTATGAAATGATTTATTTCAGGGGGAACCAAAAAAAATGCGAAGCCTTACGGGGCTTCGCGATGTATTTAATGAGTGTGTAAGTCAGCTGGAAATATAGCTTTGCAGGTGGTCGATGGTTTGCTTTTGTGCAAGGATCGTTTCCTTTACCACGTCGCTCATTGAAATGATACCGGTCAGTTTATTATGGTCAAATACCGGCATATAGCGGATGTTCTTCGTTGTCATCAGTTGCATGCAGTGTTCGATGCTGTCTTCTGGTTTAACCGACGGCAGGTCGGTAGTCATGATCTCCGAGACTTTCGTTTCGGCGGAATGTTTTCCTTTCAGCACGATTTTACGTGAATAATCCCTTTCCGTTACAATGCCCAGGTACTCATCTCCTTTCATAATCAGCAATGAGCCGATATTTTTTTCAGCCATGATCTGCAAAGCTTCGATTACCATGGTATCGGGCGGTACGATGACCGGTGATAGACTTTTCCGGGCAATAACGGAAGCAACCGTATTCATAGTTATCGTTTACAAGTGAAAATTACAAAAAGATCGAACGGCGACCAAACTAATTTGCCTGTTCCTGCTGCCGGATCAGCCTGCCTGCCACCATGGAGCAGCTCATCAACAATAGTACCGCGATCGCAAATAGTGTCGTCCCGGCCTGCAGTTTTGAAATGATAATGACGGAATCAAATTTCATATTCAGGATCAGCACGGCTACGACAAATACATCCAGCATCGCCCATTTATTGATGATCTCGAGTGCGGTGCTGATAAAATGATGCCGGGGAAGTCGTTTCCCGGCCAGGGTATAAAAAAGAAAAAGGTATTTGATGATCGGGAAGACAATGGTAAAGAAGAGCAACAGCAACCCGATAAAGATCTCTCCATGGTCAAAGAAATAACGGAACGAAGAGCTCAGATAAATTTCATCTCTCTGAAGAACGATCGGTCCAAGGCCATACCCGCTCTCAAGCATGGGGAACAGGAAGCCCATTCCGAAAAAGATCACCGATGCCACCAGCAGGATCAAAGCGATTCCTTTTCTGTCCACATCTTTTTTCATCTCATTAAGGTATAAAACCCCAACTGTAAAAAGAGAATATTTTTTAAAATAACGGATACCTGTAACAATGATAAACTGTCTGGTATTACCAGACAGGATTGAATCGATTTTGCAGGTAAACCGGGCAAGGCTAATTTTGCGCCGGAGAGATGGCAGAGCGGTCGAATGCGGCGGTCTTGAAAACCGTTGACGGTGACGAGCCGTCCGGGGGTTCGAATCCCTCTCTCTCCGCAAACCAAACAAAGCCCCGCAGGGGCATTTTTATTGGACAGCGCGATCCAAGCTTGCTTGAGAGAGCAATGGACAATAAAAATGAAGTGCACAAAGTGCCGGTTTTGTTTGGTTTTAGCCCCCTCCCGGGATCACCGCAGGTAATCCCTCTCTCTCCGCAAGTGAATCAATGCCGCGAATATTCGCGCATTTTTGTTCTGGAGCGATGCCAGGCTTGCCAGGTGAAACGCGGAAAAACAAAAATGATAGTGAACGAAGTGAACGGACATTGACTGATTTGACACCCCTCCCGGGATCACCGCAGGTAATCCCTCTCCTGCGCCCTTGTCTTTGTTGCTTTAGCAAAGGCGATCTTTCAATCCATTCGAATGTTTTTTGTATCTATCCTAAATGTGCATATTATACAGACACAATTGGGGACCCTGCATTCAGCGAGATCTAAGCTCCGGAAATGGATTTGTGATGAATGGAGGAATTACAATTAAATTGTGGCAATGGAGCACAACCATCGCCATACACATGATCACCCGCATGAAGTCGAAATCAATCAGGGCAATCGAAATGTTTTTTTGATTGGAATTGGTTTGAACCTGGCTTTTGTATTGGCCGAAATCATAGCAGGCTTTGCCTATAATTCAATGGCTTTATTAACCGACGCGGGGAATAACCTAAGCGATGTGGCAGCCTTTCTCATCTCCCTGGTGGCTTTCGGGATGG
>CAYSIU010000395.1:0-3243 GCA_964431095.1 uncultured Chitinophaga sp.
CCCCGTTTAGAAACCGCAGGACTAAGTGATGGTTTTGATTAAGTTCCTGGAATATATTACGAAAAAGGTGAAGATGGCAGAAAGTGAATTGAATTCCGTTGATGGATCGATGAAACGGGATTGTTTTTTATTTCTATTCTTTTTTCTTCCCCTGTGCTGATCTTTGCTTCGGTTTTTTTGCCGTAGATCTGTGCCAGGGTAGGAGCGATCACCAGCGATACGATGGACATCAGCTTGATCAGGATGTTCATTGAAGGACCGGAGGTATCTTTAAAAGGATCACCCACGGTATCGCCCGTTACCGATGCCTTATGCGGCTCAGATTTTTTATAATACATCTCGCCTTTTATCTCGGCGCCTTTTTCAAATGATTTCTTGGCATTGTCCCATGCGCCGCCTGCATTATTCTGGAACATTCCCATCAATACACCGCTTACGGTAGCGCCTGCCAAAAAGCCGCCCAATGATTCGGGTCCCAGCAAAAAGCCGATCACCAGCGGGGAGATAATGGCGATCGCCCCCGGGGCCAGCATTTTTTTGATAGAAGCATTAGTGGAGATCGCAACACATTTATCATATTCGGGTTTGCCCTTGCCTTCCATGATGCCGGGGATGGTGCGGAACTGCCGCCTTACTTCTTCCACCATTGCCATCGCGGCTTTGCCCACAGCCTGAATGGCAAGAGATGAAAAAATAAACGGGATCATTCCACCTACAAATAAACTGGCCAGCACATTAGCTTTATAAATATTAATGCCATCGATTCCTGCCACACCCACAAACGCTGCAAAAAGGGCCAGGGCGGTTAATGCTGCAGAAGCAATGGCAAATCCTTTCCCGGTAGCCGCAGTTGTATTACCGACTGCATCGAGCGTATCGGTCTTTTCCCGCACCTCCTTTGGCAATTCACTCATTTCCGCAATGCCACCGGCATTATCGGCAATAGGACCAAAAGCATCAATGGCCAATTGCATAGCAGTGGTTGCCATCATTCCCGCAGCGGCAATGGCCACTCCATATAACCCTGCAAACTGGTATGAACCATAAATACCTCCGGCAAGCACAAGTATCGGGAGGAGGGTGGATTCCATACCCACTGCCAGGCCGCCGATCACGTTAGTGGCATGACCTGTTCCTGACTGGCGAACGATCGTGTTCACGGGTCGTTTGCCCATGGAAGTATAATATTCAGTGATCAGGCTCATCAATGTGCCCACTACAAGACCCAATGCAATGGTGCCGAACACATCCAGTTTTGTGAATTGAAAGCCGCGGATGTATAGATGTCCATCCGGCAGTATATAACTACATAAAAAATAACTTGCAATAGCAGTAAGGATGATGCTTCCCCAGTTGCCCATGTTCAGGGCTTTTTGCACAACGGCGGTATGCACACCCGCTGATTCGCTGATGCGGACAAAAAAAGTACCAATGATAGAAAATAGGATTCCCGTACCTGCGATCAGCATCGGCAACAGGATAGGAGAGAACCCCCTATAGCCATCCGCCAACGCCCCATTACTGGCATTGGTCACTTCGTGACCCAGGACGATCGTTGCCAACACGGTTGCTACATACGAACCAAAAAGATCGGCTCCCATTCCTGCTACATCCCCCACATTATCGCCTACATTATCCGCGATGGTAGCAGGGTTCCGTGGATCATCTTCGGGTATCCCGGCTTCCACTTTACCGACAAGATCCGCGCCTACATCAGCAGCCTTTGTGTAAATTCCACCGCCTACACGGGCGAATAATGCGATCGATTCGGCTCCCAGTGAAAAACCGGTCAGTATTTCAATTGCACGACCCACTTCTTTTGTGGTTGACATGGCATCCGGTGCAAATAAATGAAGCAGTACAATAAAAACCCCTCCCAATCCCATTACTGCCAGTCCTGCCACGCCCATTCCCATTACCGAACCGCCTGTAAATGAAACCTGCAATGCTTTGGATAAACTGGTTCGCGCCGCATGAGCGGTACGTACATTGGCCTTCGTAGCTGCCTTCATCCCGATGAAACCAGCCAGGGCACTTAGGAACGCACCTACTAAAAAAGCGATTGCTATCGACCAGTGTGAATCGGGATTCCGGCTTCCCATGAAACCAAGTAAAAGACCCACGATAACAGCGAAATATCCCAGGATCTTCCATTCGGACCTGAGGAAGGCCATGGCTCCCTGGGCAATATAGGCGCTGATCTCTTTCATCCGGTCTGTACCGGGATCCTGCCGCACTACCCAACTGAATTTAATGAAAGTGTAAACCAAGCCCATCAGGCCCATCACAGGGACCAAATAAATCAAACTATCCATAAGCGTTTCTGCGTAATTAAAATGCCGGCCCATCGTTGCCAGGGCCCGTTGTCGGCAGGCAGGCTAATATGGGCGAAGCGCGCAAAGATAGGGGAGAAACTTTAATTTTTTGCCTATTTAAATGGTTTGATTCTCAATCAGTAAACTCAAATATCCGGGCTAACAAAAATCTAATATTATTTAGATTTTTGACAATGAAATGTATAAATCTTTGTTTTAATTTGATATACCAAAACCTGCTTTGAGAAATGAAATCAAAGGGTACCAGACTACTCAATATACTGAAGCTGGATACCTATTTTCCAGAAATCACCTGGTTCGTGATGGCTTTTTGTGTGGCGGTGTCCAAATATTTTTTCAGCAACTATAACAACTACAGAATTTTTAAAGGTGTTTTCTGGCATACGATCCATCAACAGGATCTCTACCAGCGTTACCCGTCTGAATATTATGACAGCAACCATTATGGTCCTTTTTTCAGCATCGTGATCGCGCCCTTTGCGGTGCTCCCGGACCTCGTGGGTATCGTATGCTGGTGCATGCTCAATGCCTTCCTTCTTTTTTATGCTATAAAGAAATCAGGTTTTATCTCCCCGGTGTGGAAACTCATTTTATTGATCACTGCCATTGAAATGACAACGGCACTTCATGGCGAGCAGGTGAACCCTATCATTGCAGCCTGCCTCATTTTTGCTTTTGTTTTCATTGAAAAGGGCAAAGATTTCTGGGCGAGTTTTTTTATCGCCGGGGCATTTATGGTGAAACTCTATGGCCTCGCCGGTCTGCTTTTCTTTGTGTTTTCAAAGAATAAAAAAACATTTGTCTTCTCCTTTATTTTCTGGGTGGCCATCATGTTTGCCCTGCCCATGCTCTTTTCATCTCCTTCTTTCATTCTCCATTCTTACGAAGACTGGTGGCATTCGCTGTC
>CAYSIU010000396.1:0-3242 GCA_964431095.1 uncultured Chitinophaga sp.
AATTCAAGTGTTTTTTCCGCATTATCGACCATGATATAGAATAATAGTCCGGGTTCTCCTGCCGGCTTGCGACCCAGCACCCAGGTACCGCTGACCTGATTTACCCCATCATCAAAAGCCATACTTCCATCTCCCCGCCGCCGAACATGCCACCCAAAAACATTTTGGTAAAAAGCTACTGAAACAGCAATATCCGTTGCAGGAAGTTCGATATAACAGATCTTCCCGTTGCCCAGTGTGGGATGAGTTTTGTTTTCCATTTCAGGGATGTAATTTAACAAAGATCGACTTTGATTATACAAACAAAGGATAAATTCATTTCAATTTACTTCCCGTTTCGGGGGAGGTCAGGAGGGAGCTTGCGGGAACAAAAACGGGTCACGGTAATTACCGCAACCCGTCGTTTGCTTAGTTTTCCTGGGACCGTCCTTAAAGAGTTACAACGGTCGTTTTCGCGAGCGATGAATCAGTTCTTTGCTCATATTTTTTTACAAATGCAGCTACCGCATCTATATGCGCATTGGTTTCCTTTTTTGTCAGGGTGGTCAGGCTGCCATGACCTTCAAAATAATAATGGACAGCGATGAATTTCCTGACGTGTTTTCTTGTCTCCTCGGGAAGAAAACTCTGCAGGGTCCAGAAATCACGGCTGCCTGATCTTTTGATGGCAGATAATACATGGCCTGGTCCGCAGTTATAAGCGGCCAGTGTCAGTAACCAGTCGTCAAACATACCATGGAGGTAAGTAAGACATTTAGCCGCCGCTACGGTGCTTTTGTAAACGTTTTTTCTTTCATCGTTTTGCCGGCTCACTTTCAGATCAAAACGTTTGGCCGCCACCGGCATGAATTCCCAGAGCCCCGCCGCCCGGGTAAGGGTCCCGGACTGGCTATTCAGCCGGGATTCGATGAATGCCAGGTATTTTAATTCCACCGGCAGATCATTGACCTGGAAAATGGAGTCAATGATATCAAAATAAGGAACAGACCTGGGTTTGATCTTTGCAAGGAAATAACCATCTTTTTTGATGTAATCATGCACAAAACCCGCTACATGTTTGTTCAGGCGGATCCTGGGTGCCAATGCAAGATCATCCACGGGTACATTTTCAAGACAGCTACATAACCCGGAGGAATCAAATGAATGCCCGTTTTTACAGGTGCTGTCATGATCCTTCAGCTTTTGCAAGGAAGAATTCATCTCACCATGACCCCTGAGAAAATGAACGCCCGGTGATGCCGCAATAAAGAACAGGCTCAGCCCGGCAATACCTGCCTGGTACAGTTTTCTAGTGAACATTGTCAACTATTTGGGTACAAAAATGTCGCCCGGAGAATTTGGATCTTTGAGTGGGAAGGTTTACACAGGTTGTTGGAAGGTAGGTTACACAGGTTTTTGGAGGGTACAGCTTTGTCCTGCGGACGAGAATTCAGGTTTTTCAGTAAACAGAACGCTGTTGGGATGTTGGTGGCGAATACAGGACAAAAATAATCGTCAAATGCAGGACTACATAGCGTTTCAGGCTGCAATTATACGATGACAAAATAACCCGGTGAGAATCATTGATGGATTTTTACGAAGCTGTTAAAAAGTCAGGTAAGATCGTAGAACTACTTCTTTCAATTAATTTGTTAACTTTCTGAATCAGCCACTCAATCCATCACCATGATGTACCTCTATCCACACACAATCGATAATAAATTCGGAGAAAGACTGGTCTTTGTAAGCTGCTTGCAGGAACCTGATGGCAGCAGGTTGGAAACGGAAGGATTTGCTACACCCGGCGCCGGCCCCATCACGCATGTGCACTGGAAACAGGAGGAAAGCCTGATCGTGATCAGTGGTAAAATGGGTACAAAGATCCCGGGGCAGGAACCCGTTTATTATGGCCCTGGCGAGACCGCCACTTTTATGCGTGGCACCTGGCACCGTTTCTGGAACGCAGGGGAAGATATGCTTCATATCAAAGGCTGGATAAAACCCGCCAACAATATTGAATACTTCCTTACCGAAATGTATAAAGCGCTTGACAATGGGAAAAAAGGGAGGCCCGAAGCATTCTCTGGTGCCTTTTTGTTCATGCGGTACAGATCTGAATTCTCAGCGTATGGGATCCCTTTTTTGGTGAGAAAACTGATCATTCCCCTGCAATATTTTGCCGGTAAGATCAGCGGGGCACACCGAAAATTCAGGGGAGCGCCGCCTCCATTGAAATGATCCGCTGATTTGAAATAAAACTCCCGCCAGTATGTCGTTCACCCAGCAGCCGGTTTATATCCTCGCCATCCTCATGCTGCTGATCGTATTGGCAGAATGGCTGGCAAAAAAAAGTTTCTTCAAACATATAGGTTCAGTATTGATTGTTATCATCGCGGCAGCCATACTGGCTAACCTGAAGATCATTCCCTCTTCCTCCAATGCACCTCCCCTGTATAACCAGATTTTTGTATACGCGGCTCCGCTGGGCATCTTCTTTTTATTGCTCGAAGTAAAATTGAAAGATCTCCGGCTGGCCGGCCCGCCTATGCTCATCATGTTTTTTGTTGGTTCCGCTGCCACCATGGCGGGTGTCGTGGTCAGCTACTGGATCTTTTCCCCTCAACATCATGGGGTCAACAAAGCGTTTGCGGTCGCAGGCATGTACACCGGCACCTATATCGGGGGAAGCATCAACCTGAATGCTATCGCATTGAACTATGGGGTGAACAAGGACGGCACCTTGTATGCTGCCGTCAATGCAGTAGATAATATCATTACAACGATCTGGATGGTGATGACCTTATTACTGCCCCGGCTATTTCAAAAATATTTCCCGCACAAAAGAAGAATCGCTCCCCAGCTTGAAAAACTTTCAGATGAAGAGATCAGGAACCGATTATCCCAGTCGGTCAGCGCTGTTAGTTTGAGTGATATCTCCATATTACTTGCATTGGGACTTGGCACCATGTTCCTGTCATCATGGGTCAGCACCGCTATTCCCCAGGTCCCTTCAATACTTGTATTAACCACGCTGGCATTGATCTTTGCGCAACTGCCTTTTGTACAGCGATTGAAAGG
Source organism: uncultured Chitinophaga sp. (assembly GCA_964431095.1). GTDB lineage: Bacteria > Bacteroidota > Bacteroidia > Chitinophagales > Chitinophagaceae > JJ008. The sequence goes on from CAYSIU010000396.1 coordinate 3,058, forward strand.
AGGAAAGCTGATGGGTTTTCTCCTGATCATGCTCTTCCTTGCTGTGATCGGGGCCTTATGTGATCTTCAGGCATTGGCCCAGAGCGGGAAAGTGGCGGGGCTATTACTGGGATGGGTAACAGTTATGGTCTTACTGGATGGCATTGTTTTTTTTTTCATCTGCGGAATATTTAAACAGGATTTGG
>CAYSIU010000397.1:0-3234 GCA_964431095.1 uncultured Chitinophaga sp.
CTCTCAATCTAATTGCACAAAATCCAGCACAAAAACGTGAAGATGCCCGCATGATGGTGGTGCATCGCCACACCGGTGAAATTGAAAACAAACATTTCCGCGACATCATTGATTACTTCAACGATAAGGATGTTTTTGTGGTCAATAACACCAAGGTATTCCCTGCCCGTATGTATGGCCGAAAAGAAAAAACGGGAGCCAAAATAGAAGTGTTCCTGCTCCGGGAGCTGAACAGACCCAACCGGCTATGGGATGTGATCGTAGACCCGGCACGGAAGATCCGGGTAGGCAACAAACTTTATTTCGGCGACCAGGAAGATCTTGTCGCAGAGGTCATTGACAATACCACCAGCCGGGGGCGCACCATCCGGTTCTTATGGGAAGGCAACGAAGAGGAATTCAGAGCCGTACTCGAAAGACTGGGAGAAACACCCCTTCCGAAATACATCAAGCGCAAGCCCGACGAAGAAGATAAGGAACGCTATCAGACGGTCTATGCCAAACACGAAGGGGCGGTAGCCGCGCCCACTGCCGGTCTGCATTTCAGCCGCGAGTTGATCAAACGACTGGAGATAAAAGGGATCAGGTTCGCAGAGATCACCTTGCACACGGGGCTGGGCACCTTCCGGCCGATTGAAGTGGAAGACCTGAGCAAACATAAAATGGACGCGGAATATTACCGGATAGATGACAACGCCTGTAAGATCGTAAACAGGGCAAAGGAATATGGTCACCGTATCTGCACGATCGGTACCACCACCATGCGTGCCATGGAGTCTTCTTTTACGGCACAGAAATTATTAAAGCCCTCCGAAGGCTGGACCAATATTTTTATTCACCCACCCTATGAATTTAATATTGCCGATTCACTGGTCACCAATTTTCATCTTCCCAAAACGAGTTTGTTGATCATGACCTGCGCTTTTGCCGGTTACGAGCTGGCCATGGAAGCCTACAAAAGAGCCATCAAGGATAAATACCGGTTCTTCAGCTACGGCGATGCATTGCTGATTATTTAGCTGAAGGCTGCTGGCTGCTGGCTGCAGGCTACTGGCTGTGGGCTACTGGCTGCCAATTACCGTCTGGCATAATATTTCCTGTAAATCAATGAACAGTTTCTTAACGAAGTGCTAACAGCATTTTGCCGTAAATTACAGCAAGGAAGTAAGGGTTATGAAAAAGTTATTCATCATTGCCATTGCCGTCGTAGCCAGCCTGGGTGCCGCCGGACAGTCGCACCGTACAGTTACAAGGAATCCCTCACAGGAAGAAAAACTGAATGATCAGTATTGCAGCGGTCTCTTCCGAAGCACCGACGGAACCATTCTCAATGTGGCATCCAACCCCAGTGTGAGTAGTTATAATAATATCCTTGACTGGATGCGGGGCAGAGTGGCCGGGTTCAGCGTTTATACCAACAGGGCCGGCGTCCTGATTCCTCTTATCAGGGGCAATGTTCCCGGGATCTTTGTGGACGAAACACAAGTTAGCGCTTCTTCGCTCGCTTTTCTTAATGTGAACGATATAGCCATGGTAAAAGTGATCAAAATGCCTTTCTTTGGTGGCTTCAACAGCGCCAATGGTGCTATTGCGATCTACACTACCGCATCTGAAGAAGATTAAAACTTAATCCAATCCAAACATCCCTTTATTAAGCTGCTGCAGTATTTGTGTTTTGTATTCTGCAGGCACAAGAAGGGAAATGTTATGAGGACTTCCCCCGTAGGCGACCATGCGGACGGGGATATGCCTGATAGAACCAAAGAGTTTCTTCACCATATCTTCGGTTTGCGCTATCTGGTTGCCCACTACTGAAATAATGGTTTGGTTCCTGTCTGCTTCCACAGTTCCAAAAGGTTCCAGTTCTTTGAGTATTTCTTTCAGGTTATTATCATTGTCTATCGTAAGGGACACCGCCACTTCCGACGTGGTGATCATGTCGATGGGAGTCCGGTATTTCTCAAACACCTCGAATATTTTTCGAAGAAACCCAAAGGCCAGCAGCATCCGGCTGCTTTTGATCCGGATAGCAATGATATTATCTTTTGCGGCCACTGCTTTTACTCCCACAGAACCGGCTTCTTCCGTGATCGTGGTTCCTTTTGCTTCCGGGTGCAGGGTATTGAGCAGTTTAACCGGGATATTGTGCTGTTGGGCAGGCCAGATGGATGCAGGGTGCAGGATCTTGGCGCCGAAATAAGCCAGTTCGGCCGCTTCATCAAAACTCATTTTCTCGACGGGCTGGGTTCTTTTCACCACCCTGGGGTCATTGTTATGCATCCCGTCAATATCGGTCCATATCTCGCAACCCGATGCATGAATGGCTGCAGCGATCAGCGAAGCGGAGTAATCGCTCCCGCCACGTTTAAGGTTGTCCACTTCGCCACGGGCATTGCGGCAGATATAACCCTGTGTAATGAATAATTTCTTATGCTCGTACTGTTTCAGGAGCTGTGATAACTTTATTTTGATACTGCCGATCTGTGGTTCATTATCCTGGTCGATCGTCATAAACTCCAGGGCAGGCAGCAACTGGTGATCGATACCCTTTTCTTCCAGGTAAACGCTGAAAAGTTTGGTCGATAACAATTCCCCCTGTGCCAGGATATCTTTGCTGAGGGCCTCGCTGAATGATATTTTCAAAATGATGGTGAGAAATTCAAAATGTTCACTAAGGATGGTCCTGGCTTTGTTCATTCCTTCCATGGTGGTAATGAGCCCGGAGATAAAATCCTGATAATGGTTTTCTAATGCTTCAATAGCCTGGCTGGCCGCCTGGCGATCGCCCCTGGAGATATGATCGCCGATCTCTATCAGCGCATTGGTAGTGCCTGATAAAGCAGATAATACTACAATCGTTGGCTCTTTTTCCCGGGTCACCAGGTCCGCAATGTGATGCATCCGTTCAGGTTTACCCACACTCGTGCCGCCAAACTTCATTACTTTCATAGACCCAATCCCGACGGGAATTTACTTTTATAAATTTTTGCAGTTATAATTCTTCGCCAAACGAAAAGTCCGGGCCGGCAAAGATACTGGCCGGAAAAATAATAACCCGTTACAAAAAAGAAACCTCGAACCTGCTACCCAGTTCCATTAAGTCCTGCACGATAGCTGCCAGCAACGGGATCCCTTCTTGTTTTCGTTGTAGTTCCGTCTCCCGCTCAGGATCTCCCGGAACCAATACTCTTTCTTCCCCCGGAACGGTCCGTGCATTGCGAAAACCGCGGATCC
>CAYSIU010000398.1:0-3225 GCA_964431095.1 uncultured Chitinophaga sp.
AGATGTAAAATTTGCGGAAAAATTATCCAAACTAGGTGATGTATGGGTGAATGATGCGTTTGGTACGGCTCACCGGGCCCATGCATCCACCGCGGTGATCGCCCAATTCTTTCCACCCGAAAAAAGAATGTTTGGCCTGCTCATGGAAGCAGAGGTGAACAGCGCGGAAAAAATAATGAACAACTCCGAGCGGCCTTTTGTGGCGATCATTGGTGGCGCCAAAGTAAGTGACAAGATCCTCATTATTGAAAACCTGCTGGAAAAGGCAACGGATATTATCATTGGAGGCGGCATGGCCTATACGTTCATCAAAGCCATGGATGGTAAGATCGGGAATTCTTTATGTGAAGAAGACCGGATTCAAACGGCGTCCGACCTGATGAACAAAGCCGCAGCAAAAGATGTCTGCATTCATTTGCCGGCCGACTCGATTATCGCTGATAAATTCGATGCCACTGCGATCGTAGCGGATGCCCCGAGCAACCAGATACCCGGTGGCTGGATGGGTTTGGATATCGGGCCCAATGCCTGCGAGCAGTTTGCCAATGTGATCCGCCGCTCCAAAACCATTTTGTGGAACGGACCGATGGGTGTATTTGAGATGCACAATTTTCAACATGGTACAAGGGCGATTGCAACGGCGGTTGCAAAAGCTACACAAAAAGGATCCTTTTCATTGGTAGGCGGCGGTGATTCGGTGGCCGCGGTGAATCAAATGGGATTTGCCGAAAAAGTGAGTTATGTATCAACAGGGGGAGGAGCCATGTTGGAATATTTTGAGGGGAAGACTCTTCCAGGTATTGCGGCGGTGATTTCCTGAGGTACAGTTTAGAAAGTCATTCCCCGGAATTGTAGTTGTAATTTCTTAAGACCTCGCCCCCCAACAAAATGTATTCTTCGTAAAAAGCTGATTTTGTTGACGAACTAAATTCTAAAAAGATTGATTGTGGGGGATGAGGTACGTTTTGGAAAGTCATTGCCCGGAATAGTGGCTAAAGTTTCTTGAGACCTCACCCCCAACAAAATGTATTCTTCGTAAAAGCTGACTTTTCAAAGCTCCCCCTCTCCACGTGGAGAGGGGGAGCTTTGTTGATGAATTAAGTTCTAATAAGATTAATTGTAGGGGGTGAGGTAAGTTTAGGAGCTCATTCCCCGGAATTGTAGCCGTGATTTCCCGAAATTTTTTCCTTGTACCTCAATTCTTATCGATCACTATAATCTTATCATTACTCCCGTTACTGGTGCAGATATAAACTTTTCCGGACGGGGCCACGCAAACATCTCTCATTCTTCCGTACACATTGGTGAAATATTCATTGGTTTCGGTAATAGCCTTAAATGTGCCATCCAGTTTCATCTGGTAAAGCCTGGCATTTTTCAGGGCTACCATCAGCAATGAATTTTTCCATTGAGGTATCAGGTCATTATTATAATAATCCAGCCCGCATACGGCCGCAGTGGGTGTCCACGCCTTAATGGGTTCTTTGACATTGTTGGCAGCACAAAAAACCTGTTCAGCAGGAGAATCGCAAAAACCTTCTACATTGGGCCATCCGTAATTCCTTCCTTTCTCAATGATATTGATTTCGTCATCATTGCTCGGACCGTGTTCGGAACTGTATAATATATTATTTGCATAAACAAGCCCCTGCGGGTTCCGGTGACCAAAAGTCCAGTAGGGATTACCAGCCACGGGGTTATCAGCGGGAATACTACCGTCAAGGTTCAGGCGCAGGATTTTACCGTTGAGCGCGGCGGTATTTTGCGGCAACGTTTGATCGGAAGCGTCACCGGTAGTGATGAATAATTTCAAGTCGGGAGTAATGATCAGGCGGGAGCCGTTGTGGATTGGTGAAGCGTGTATATTGTCGAGAAGCGTCAATGGGTTGACCAGTGTGCTTCCGTTATAGGTAAACCGGACGATCTTTTCCCGGTAATTGCCGGCATTCATGTAATCATAGGAAACGTAAACATAAGGCGAGGTTAAAAAATCAGGATGCAACGCCATTCCAAGTAAACCGCCTTCATTGATCGACACCACTTCGGTGATGGTAAGCAGTGGGATCACAGCGCCGGTGACCGGATTTACCCGGCTGATCCTGCCGCCCCGTTCGGTCATCCATATAAAATTATCCGGGCCCCATACGAGTTCCCATGGATAATTAAGTCCCTGCACCAGTACCGAGTCTTTGATATTTACCGAACCCGGGGAAGGAGAATGGCTATTTGCATTACCCGGTTTATTGCATTGGGTACAGGCGGTAAGAGAAACGATCCAGAATACACTGGCGATTCTGGCCAGGTTCATAACGGGGTGATTTGTTTTCCGGGAGGCTAAAACCATGCCGCAGAGTTACGGAATCCGCCATTCACCGGCAATAGGACTTGACTAACCGAAAATTTGGCTTGCTGAACTACCGAAATCGCTAATTTTATTCCTTATTAAAACTTATAAAAATGAAAGGCACCCGGAATATCGTTTTAATTGCGATCACGGCTCTTGTCCTCATTTTGGTTGTATGGGGATGCAGTGGCTATAATGGTTTGATAAAAGGAGATCAGGATGTAAAGAAGGTATGGGGCAATGTGGAAACCAACTATCAACGAAGGACCGACCTGTACAGCAGCGTCATCAAGACGGTGGAGGCTTCGGCCAATTTTGAGAAATCAACCTTGCAGCAAGTGATAACTGCCCGGTCGAAAGCCACTTCGGTCACGGTGGATATCGATGACCAGCAAAGTCTCGACAAATACCAGCAGGCCCAGGGGCAGTTGCAATCGGCCTTCGGGAAATTGCTTGCCATCGCTGAAAACTATCCCGATCTTAAGACCACCAAGGCATTCCAGGACTTCCAGACACAGATCGAAGGAACGGAGAATCGTATCAATATTGCCCGCCAGGACTATAATTCATCTGTTGAGAAGTATAACCTGAAGGTGAAGAGATTCCCGAATAATATGCTGGCTGGTATGTTTGGGTTCAAGGAAAAAGGTTACTATAAGGCCGAGCCCGGCACTGAAAAGAACCCCGATATCAAGTTCGATATTAAGTAATCAGCTACAGCAGCAATGTTTTCATTTTTCAGAAAAAGGCAGAAATTCTTCTCCGAAGAAGAAGTGAACCTTATGGTGGAGGCGATACGGAAGGCCGAAACGAGCACCAGCGGGGAGGTCAGGGTATTCGTGGAAAGCCGCTGCAGTTGGGTGGATGCGATTGACAGGGCG
>CAYSIU010000399.1:0-3220 GCA_964431095.1 uncultured Chitinophaga sp.
ACAATATATCTTTGCTTGAATTTTTTCTTCAGATCAATGGCCATGCCGGCTTTTTCGAGGTCACGGATATGACCAAAGCAGCTCTTTACCTGGAAATCCTTTCCCAGGATCTTTTCAATCGTCTTTGCTTTCGCCGGACTCTCCACTATCAGTAAATTTTTGGCCATAGTCGGTACTATATTATATCACAAAACCGCTTTTCAGCGGCAGCAAGTTATGACAAGGATAATACATTTTCTTTGAAAAGACGTTTGTAATCGTTCCCTGGCTGTGGCAACAAATTTTTTTGAAGCTATTTTACGCAGTGATTCAACTACAATTCCGTTTTGAATAGTGCAGCGATTTTTTCCGCCCAACGCTTGTATTCCCTGCCCGAAGGGTGCAGCCCGTCAGTTGCCAGCAAGCTGTTATCGGAAGCGGCTTCGCGCGTCCAGGAAGTAATATTTATATAATGTACATTAAATCGTAATGTGATCTCCTGGTTCACATGGTTATAAGCATCGATTTCCCTGCCAATCTTCTCCCGGTCCCTCCCGGTTGCAAAAGGGGTAACGCCCCAGTCAGGAATAGAAAGTACCACCACTCTTTCGGCCCTGTCGCCTGCATAGTGAATTGCTTTTTTCAACAATCCTTCAAACTCCTGCCGGTAATTTTCGGGTGAGCGGCCCCGGTATTGATTATTGACGCCGATCAGTAATGTCACAAAATCGTAGGAGGGGCGAAGCGGGTCAGCAAGATCAGCGGCCAGGATACCGGCCTGCAGTTCATCGGTTGTCCAGCCAGTACGGGCGATGATGCGGGGAGGAGGAAAATCAATACTGTCATTTTTCATCAGCAGCGAGACCTGGTTAGGAAAATTATCTGCATGTGGTACACTTTCACCGATGGTATAAGAATCGCCCAATGCGAGGTAATAATATTTTTTTATGCTGGATACCGGCATGCTATCATTTTTTTCGGGGAGGCGGAAATTACTGCAGGTAAAGAAAAACAATATTGCGAAAAAATAGCTCATAAAAAATTAACAATCATCGATGATATTTTATTGTCCCGGTAGATGCGGCGATGACCCAGCCCTTTGGTAATTACGAACTGCAGGTTCGGGTGGTTTTGTTCCTTTACTTTCAGTGCATCATGTAGGGGAGTCGTGTCATCTGCTTCATCATGTATCCATAATACCCTGGCGTGGATATGCTTCATAGCACGGTTAATGGAATACCAGGCAGGATCCACCCCTCCTTTTTTTAAGATGATTTTATCGAATTCCGGTCGTATAGAAGGATCCAGTTTCAAAAAATGAAAGAAAGAACTGATCGCGGTCACCGTTTCCGTAGCCGGCGCGATCAATACTATCCTGTGTTCCTGGGTATGGTTTTTTTCTTCCAGGGCAAGGCAAAGCGCAAGACAGCCAAAGGAATGCGCCATAAACGATTGAATGGGTCCGTACACCCGGTCGATCTCCAGTATCGTTCTTTTATATAATGGTGCATTGATCATTTTCCCGCCACTTCGCCCGTGTGCCGGGGCATCAAAGGCAAGTACCTCGTATCCCTTCCGGATAAAGGGTCTTACATAGCGGTCGAAATTCACCACGGATGATTCAAAACCATGGATAATAAGCAGTTTTTTTTCAGCGAGGTGATTCCAGCGCCAGCCATGAACGCTTATACCATCGATCCTGAATGTGAGTGATTCGGCCTGCTCAAATATCTTTGGAAGGGGTTTACGATTTCTTTTTTGGGGTGTGCAGAATAACCGGAAGGCTTCCCCGGCAGCTTTCTTTTTGGAGATGGAAGAAAGAAGTTTGAATTTTGCCCTTGTATAACCCAGGGCGATCCGTTGCGAAAATTTCATAATCAGTAAAGATAAATATGGAAATAGTGATAATTGGCACCGGCAATGTGGCTTCGGTGCTGGGAAGAAAATTCAAAGCCGCGGGTCATCATATTTTACAGGTGGTTGGAAGAAATTCAAAAGCCGCCAGCGCTCTCGCTTACGCCTGGGATACAGTATCCACCAATTATAACAGCCCGATCAGCCGTGAAGCGGACGTGTACATCATCGCCGTAGCCGACGATGCTATTGACGATATCGCCGACAATATCAAACTGCCCGGGAAAGTAGTGGCACATACAGCCGCTTCTGTACCCAAAGAAGTTTTAAAAAAGATGACCTCTCACTACGGGGTTTTTTACCCCCTGCAGAGCCTGCGCAAGGAAATGACCAGCCTGCCGGCGATTCCCATTTTTTTTGACGGGAGTGATGATATCACCCGAAAGAAGTTGGGGAGGCTGGCCCATTCGATCGCGGAAGAAAAAGTGGCGGAAGCAGGTGATGATACCCGGTTGAAATTGCACGTAGCAGCAGTGGTAGTCAGTAATTTCACCAATCATTTATATAAACTGGCCGCCGATTATTGCCGGAAGGAAGGGCTTGACTTCAAGCAACTGCTGCCGCTGATCGAAGAAACAGCCTTGCGGATCAAAGAAATTCCCCCGGCGGCGGCACAGACTGGCCCGGCGATACGCCACGACAAAGAGACCATCCAGAAACATCTTGCCTTGCTGAAAGACTATCCACAGCTTAAGAATATTTATTTGTTGCTTACAGAAAGCATTCAACAAGGTTAGGGGATAGAGAACAGATGAACAGGGAATATAGAAGTAAGACCTTGCAAATTCATTCCAGTTCCTCATTTCACGGTAGCATGTTAAAACTTCAATTCAGAACATCCAATTCTGCCTTCTCAGCTCCTTGTTCACTTGTTCCCTATTTCCCCGGTTTTCCCAAACCAGTAAATGATTTTTTTTATCCTTCGGTAAATTTGCAGGATAAATCACTCAAAACGGGGATGTATACTGTAAAATTTAAATTTGAAGAGAAAGGTTTGGAATCCATGCTCCTGGAAAATGTCTGGAAATACGATTTCGATCCAAGGACAAAGATTGTGGAAACACATGTCAGGCGGCTTCTAGCGAAACTCAATCCCCACGAGAACGAGGCTCCGCTAATAGAGAAGGTGGAGGACGGATATGTTATTCGTGCGCCTGCCTAGGTCGCGCTGATCGGGTACGTTCGGTCCGACTGTGATGCGAGCATTACGTTTGCTTGTGACAACGGTTGGAAGGGACCACGTTCGCAAAGTCTAATCGTGTTTTGTTGTCGGATTTTTCTCCCCCTCATTCCAGAGGCGCTCGGCCACCTCGGAAGCGTCCATACC
>CAYSIU010000400.1:0-3193 GCA_964431095.1 uncultured Chitinophaga sp.
TATAATAACTGCAAGCAGGGCCAGGCCAACCCCGGTATAGCGTTCATTCTTTATTCCTGTAGAATGCATAAGAGAAATTCCGGTGACGAAGATAATTCTGTACCTTAATATTGTTAGTTTCTTCGCTTAAATGTTTTGCGGCTTTAGAATTATTTATTTATCTTTTATCTTATAAAAGCACAGGTATGAAAATAAGTCACCTCCTCACTGTGCTCTTCTTATTCCTGCTGGTACCCGCATCAATAACCTGGGCGCAAAATAATGTTTCGCTTTCCGGTACTGTTACAATAGAACAGGACTACCGCAATGTAAACTTTCATTCGTCGCTGGGCAATGTGAAGGTGATGCTGCCCGGTAACCTGACCAGTTCCGGATCAGGCACTGTCACACTGGGGGGCACTGTAAAAACGGAGCCTTCCGGGAATACCGAAAAGGAAAAACAAAATAATCTGAAGGGATTGGAGAAAATGGTTTTGATGGTTGCGGGAACGGCCGTTCCGATTGTTGCGGGGAGCCAATTCTTCAATTTTTCAACCCCGGCCGGTTCAACGCAACCGGTGAAAGTGAATTGCACAACCCGGGATGGAAAGACCGCTGAAGTATCGTTGAAACAGCTAGCCATTCCACCTCCACCTTCCACCATGGCAATGCCTGCAGGTCAACCGACATTACTTACTGACCAGAAAATATTTGTGGAAGGTGCTAATATACCTGTTTACGCAGCCAATAACACATCCACGTTGTTTCAGCCAACCGATAAATTCTTTATTAAGGATGCAGCGGGCCATACCATGGAAGCAACCAAAGTAGCCTGTTCGCCTGATCAAACCGTGCTGGCCATGCCAGCAGGCATTCAGCCGGGCTCCGTTACCATTACTCGTCAATCGGGTAACAGAACCGACCAGGTAAATGCAAGAGAAGTATCATTATCTCTTACTAGTCCAAATACCAACCTGAAACCGGGTCAATCCTCCACTGTAACATTGACTATTGATCCCAAGATCACGGAGAGGGACACAGCCGAAGCCATGCAGATCCCGATCATGACCCTGGATGTAAAAAATCTTAATCCTGCCGTGGTTGACATGGTTGGTGGTAACCTGCAGGTTCAGTGCTTCCCTAAAAAACCTAACAGTGTTTCGTCAGCAGACTGGCAGGCAACGATACCGATTATCGGCAAAATACCGGGTATGTTTGATATCAGTGCCAGCCTCTATTCATCTTCCGATATCAGCACTAATGCCGCCAACACACAGAAAAAGGCATTGAAGACGCCGGAGGAATTCAATAAATGGATCGATGGAGTAAAAAAATATTTGCAGGGCCTGTTGGATAATGCCGCCAATGAAGCCAGAAAGAACCAGATCGTGGCTGCTATACAGGGCCTGCCTTATTGCACTTCAGATGAGGACCTGGAATTGTGCAAGACCACGGCCGATAACGCTCTTCGGTCATTTACAATACCTGAACAGAACATCGCGACCGGATTACCAGCCTTTATTGCTTACCAGGCCGCTGCGGATCACCTGTTGAATCCGGCCAATACAGATTTCATTCATACAGATATTCTGAAAGCGGGACTGAATTATCTTAGGAACAGTTCCCTGAGAACGAATACCGGCGTGCTCGGGGAAATAAATAATGCTGTTAATGCCTGTAACGATGTTGACATGGATTATTCACCTATAACGCTCAGCGGACTGCAGGATGCGATAAAAAAGATTGCGGATGATGTGGCTTATGAGTCCTTTGTCAACAAGTTTTCTACCAATCCCACGGGAAAAACCGAATTGCATGAAAAAACGATAATCGGATTTTTAAATCCATTTAGTAATACTTTATGGGGAGACTCTGCAGAAAAGGGTTATGTGCTTGGCAGCTTTGGAGCCACGAAACAGGAAGATGGAAAGTACCGGATTTATTGTACAAGTTATACAAACAAACCCGTTACGCTTTTTGTAAATGTGGTCTGGACCAGCCCTGTAATTTTGAATAAAATAAATATCGGGGGACTGGACGTGGATATGCCACCACTGGGTCTTGCATTTAATAGTGACAACAAAAAAGACTCAACAGAAAAAAAGGATAACAACGGGAGCCAACCTAAATATGTGGGGACATATAAAGACAGCACTGGAACGGCTTATGTCTTAACGAAAGACGCCAGGTGCGCTCTGGTGATGAAGGCACATACGGAAGAATGTGCTCCCAACAGGAGGGTACTTGAAAACAGTGGTGATTCTACTTATTACGGGGAGGACAATCCTGAATACAGTCAGCCATTTGGCCCCCAGAATAAGGATAATAACGGGAATCAGTTTATGAAATTAGAGTTGTACGATCACTTTAATTGTGTGGGAGGAAGCGATTATTGCAAGGCAAAAGTCGTGCTGTTGGGGTTGAAATATATTTATGCGGATAAAAATTGTAAAAAACTGGTCAATGTAATAAAGATTACGGGTTGGTCATGTGATTAAGAAATTTCAAGCTGATCCGATACCAGGTAACGACATTAATGTGCAAAATCCATTTCAAATCTTCCCCTGATACGCTCCATCGGTGGGTTGAAATAACCCATCTTTAATTGTGGGAATTCGTCGCTGATCCGTTGCTGCAATTGTTTTACGCCCATGCACTGGCCCGTGTCAGTCACACCTATTTTACCGAGGTACCAGTCGGGGTCAATATTGAAATTGCGCCACTGGATCATCTTCAATCCCGTTGCATTGATGAATTTCCTCAATGCCTCGTATTCTGCAAGGGCATCGGTCATGCCCGGGAAGACAAAATAATTAATAGAAGTCCAGCCGCCGGCGCGATTCACCACTTGCAGACTTTCAACTATATCATCAAAATCGTAGTTGTTCGGCCGGTAATAGGGCATATATATTTCCCGCCGGGTTGAATTGGTGCTGACACGGATGGAATTCAATCCTGCTTCGCATAATGCTTTCACGGCACGGGGGTCGGAACCATTGGTATTAATATTGATGCTTCCCTTGCTTGTATGTTTCCTTATTTCAATAATGGCATCCCGGATGGTTTCCCACATCAGGAGGGGCTCGCCTTCACAACCCTGCCCGAAACTGATGATCGGGTAGGGGGCCGAATCAAGATGCGGAACTGTGAATTGAACAATTTCCTCGGAGGTTTGTTTAAAGGTCAAGCGGTCCTGCGTAGAAACAATATTACC
>CAYSIU010000401.1:0-3192 GCA_964431095.1 uncultured Chitinophaga sp.
CCTGACCAAACAATATGGTTTGCTCGGCCCTGCGATTGCCAGCCTGGTATCCATCAGCATTTACTATATCATCCGGATCATTTTTTTGTGGAAAAAATTCCGGCTTTTCCCTTTAACCATCCATTCACTCTACACACTCCTGCTCGCGGCAGCCTGTTACGGAATATGTTATTTCGCATTCAGGGATATGCACGGGATAATGGGGATGTTAACCCGGACTATTGTGTTCAGCTTTTTGTATGCTACGGGAGCGGTATACCTGAAATTATCGCCCGACCTATCACCGGTAATTCGATCACTCAAAAAAAGAATGGGCTGGAAAGTGGATTGATCAGTTGCTTGCTACTACCTGTTTGTCATCAATACGCCCGGCGCCGATATAGCGTTTCAGGTAATAGGGCTCAAATAAGTTGTTTACCATTACTCCCTTGGAAACAGTGGCATGGATGAACCGGTTATTGCCAAGGTAAATACCGACATGCGTTATACCCCGGCCGGTGGTATTAAAAAATAACAGGTCGCCTTCTGCTAATTCCGTGGTAGAGATCCTGCGGCTGTTGCGGTATTGCTCTCTTGCAATGCGGGGTATGGAGATTCCATAAACAGCGGTATACACAGCCATAGTAAAACCTGAGCAATCCACCCCGTTTTTAGTATTGCCTCCCCTGCGGTAACGAACGCCGTACCAGTCATCCACATTCTCCAGGAGGGTCTTGTTGGGAAGTGCGTCTACGTCTGTATCAAGCAATTGTGCATATTTCAACTGAATGGCAGATGCAGTTTCCGCTCCCCCGGTGTGGTTGGCATAGAATTCAGCTACGGGTTTGTTTTCTTCCCTGGAAGAATTGTCCGCATTATTCAGGCTTCCCGGGGTCACTGCAACAGGAGGGGCCTGTTTAACTTCTGTTTTATCGGTATAAGTTTGAGGGGTGACTGAGATTTCATTGATAAATTTGTTCGGGGAAGGCTGGACGGTTTCGGAGGCCTGTTGTTTATTACCGGCAAAATTGAGAGATTTGAAAACGGAGCAACTGCTCAGTAAAAAAATGAATCCAACAGCTGGAATTAGACGCTTAACCATCGGCTTTCTTTAAGGATGATTTCAAGGGTTTTATCAATACACCCCGCCCGGTGGCAGGCGAGCAAAAATAGAGTTTATCGACCAAAAAAAACTACATTGACTAAACGAAATTCGACGTATAAAATTGTTCTTGAATAACTAACTGTAAGCAAGTGATTTAGAGTCGCTGATAAGTTTCAAATAGTAAACAAACCCCTGTTCATAACAACAAGGATTGCTACCATCTTTAAAAGCCACCGATTATGCAAACACTGGCCGCCTACCTGTTATTCCTCCTCTTTACGGCAGGTTGCCAGAGTTCTGCCAGCACTAAAAAGCCGGAAACTGTTCCCATACCGGTTCATTTCCTTTCAAAAGATACTACTGTTCCAAAACCACCCAAACCCTATACGGATCTTAAATACAAGGATAAACAGGTGCTGGCTTCCGCACCCGGAACCAAATCTGTCATTTTCAATTCAACGGGGACCAAATTGTATGCCATGAACCTCGAGGGAATGAGTGTTTATGAATTCGACCAATCGTCCAAAAAGATCACCCGTGAATTCAAATTCACCCCCACCCGTGGCATGGGCTGGGATTATGCAAGGAGCCGGCCCATTCCCTCCTTCCAGGAAAAACCTGTGGAGGCCTGTTTCAGTCATGGGGACCAGATCTTATGGATCTCCCTTCATAATGCAGGTGGCGTCATTCCCATTTGGGTCAATGATCTTTCAAAAAATACCGGCAACAACCTGGCCGCTCAAAAAACAAAACCGGTCACTGTGATTTACCGCGGAAGCGATAAAAAGGATTCATTCAGTGTGCCCCTGATCGAAACGGGTAAAACACCAAAAGTGATCGCCAAAACGGCTGATAGTAAATTCCTGCTGGTGAGCAACTGGCATTCAAGAACTGTAAGCATACTGCAATTGGAAAAAGACATTTATCCTTTTGGAAAAGTGATCAGTACCGTTCCGGTATCAGCCATACCGAGGGGCATTGCAGTAGATGATAAAAACAAAAGATCATTCATTGCCATCATGGGTGGTGCAAGTCTGGCAGTGATCAGCAATGATACATGGAAAAGGGACAGTATCATCAACGTGTGGAGCAGCCCCCGCCATATTGTAATGGACACGAGTGGGCACCTGTTCGTTTCCTATAACAGCCTGGCCACGCTTGCCTGCCTGGATGCCGCGACCGGTCTTTCTTTGTTTTCCATATCAACCCATGCCCAACCCCGGACGATCGCATTATCCAAAAACCACAAATTCATTTTTGTTACCTGCTATACCGGTGATATGGTGGATGTGTACAAAATCAACCCCGATAGTTTCAGTAAAATAGCATCTTTGCCCTGCCCGGGTCACCCGGTAGGCGTAGATGTTGTAGAAGATGAGGAAAAGCTGGAAGCCTGGGTATGCAGTTACAGCAGCGGTTCTATTACAGTGTATACATTTAAAAAGAAAGATTGAGGTCCCGGATACCGGATCTTGGATAATCACTAAAACAATGACCAGTATGACGAATATGATCCCGTGAGTTATGAAATTCTCCCATCTCCATGTACATACACAGTTCTCTCTTTTGGATGGAGCCGCCTCCATTCAGCAACTTTATAAAAAAGCGATCAAAGATGAGATGCCGGCACTGGCTATCACCGACCATGGCAATATGTACGGCGCTTTTGAATTCGTGGCCGAAGCATATAAGAACAAAGACGAAAATGGAAAGGTCAGGGTGAAACCCGTGGTGGGCTGCGAGTTTTATATTACGACGGACCGTCAGCAGAGAACATTCACCAAGGAACAGCGGGATCCCCGTTATCACCAGATACTGCTGGCAAAAAATGAAGAGGGTTACCGGAATCTTGTCAAGCTTACATCGCTTGGGTTCATTGAAGGAATGTATGGCAAATATCCCCGGATCGATAAGGAGTTGATCCTTCGGTATCATAAAGGGCTTATTGCCACCACCTGTTGCCTCGGTGCCCTGGTACCCCAAACCATTCTGAAAAAAGGCGGGGAAGAAGGAGAAAATGAATTCAAATTGTGGCTGAATATCTTCCAGGATGACTATTACATCGAATTGCAGCGGCAGGGTTTGGCCGAACTGGAGAAGATTAACGA
>CAYSIU010000402.1:0-3184 GCA_964431095.1 uncultured Chitinophaga sp.
ATGTGCGGCCAAAGGCGTAGCCGACGCCACCGCGAGCCCTACTTTTTCCATTATTAACGAATACGAATACGACTGTGAGGGAACAAAAAGACCACTTTTTCACCTCGATCTTTATCGTATTAAAGACGAAGAAGAAGCGGCCAAAGCAGGTATGGAAGATGTTTTGTACAGCGGCTGTGTTTGCCTGGTCGAATGGCCCGAAAAGGCCCCGGGTATTTTCCCTGACCATACCGTTCATAGCCATATAGTGATCATTGACGACAAAACAAGGAGGCTCAAAATCGGCAATAATTAGGTACATTTGGATACCGGACCAACTCTTCTTAACCACGGAAGCTTCCAACCAGCAACTATAACCAGCAACCCGCTTCATGAGCCAGCAAAAACCCAGGATAAGCACTTCTTTCAGTTACGAAACCTTAGAAGAAACACTGGATATAAAGCCAAAGACTGCCGGTATGATGCTGGGCATTCCCAAAGAAATCGCTTTCCAGGAAAACCGGATTGCCCTTACACCCGATGCCGTAAGTGTACTGGCCAGTAATGGCCACCAGGTAGTGATCGAACACAATGCCGGTGAAGCCGCTCATTTCCGGGATAAGGATTACAGTGAAGCGGGAGCTAAGATCGTATACAACCGGGCCGATGTTTTTAAAGCCCCGATACTGGTGAAAAGCGCCCCGATAGTGGAAGAGGACCTGGACCTCCTCCAATTCAACCAGGTGATCATTTCCCCCATTCATTTGGCGGTGCTGAAATCAGCCATATTGGAAAAGATGATGGAACAAAGGATCACTGCTATCTCCTTCGAGAACTTAAAAGATGATAGTGATTCCTATCCCATCGTCCGCAGCATGAGCGAGATCGCCGGTAGCGCCGTAATGCTGATCGCGGCACAATACCTGAGTTCTTCCAATCATGGAAAAGGAGTGTTGCTGGGAGGAGTGTCGGGTATTGCACCCACAAAAGTTATCATTATCGGGGCAGGCATTGTGGGCGAATATGCAGCAAGAGCCGCCCTGGCATTGGGAGCATCCGTAAAAGTTTTCGACAACAATGTGTATCGCCTCAAAAGGCTGCAGAACAATATCGGTCAGCGCATGTGGACCTCCGTCATTGAGCCCCGGATGCTGTCCAAGCAATTAAAGACCTGCGAAGTGGCCGTGGGAGCGCTAGCCTCTGAAACCGGCAGGACCCCCCTGGTAGTAACGGAAGAAATGGTCAGCAATATGCGGCCGGGCTCCGTGATCATTGATGTCAGCATCGATCGGGGCGGCTGTTTCGAAACCTCAGAGATCACTTCGCATGAGCATCCCATCTTTATGAAATACGGGGTGATACATTATTGCGTACCCAATATCCCTTCAGGTTTTGCCCGTACCGCTTCACAGGCCATCAGCAACGTCATTTTACCCCTGTTGCTCGAAGCAGGCGATGATGGGGGGTTCGAGAATCTCGTTTGGCATAAACTCCACCTGCGCAGCGGGATTTATCTTTTTAAAGGAGCCCTGACCAATTTCTACCTCAGCCAGCGCTTCGATCTCAAATACACAGATCTGAACCTTTTGATCGCAAGTCAACGATAATTATACCGGCAAAACTGTACCATTCCCCGGCGGTCTATTTCCAGATAGAGGTCAACACTGACTCATCCAATAAAACACGAACCGTCTTCGTCTTCCAGTCAAAAACGAGTATCTTATTCTCCGGTCGGGGAGCGAGGTAGGCAAGCAAACCGGCAGCAGGACTGAATTTCACGAGAAACGATTTCACGCCCTCTACTTTCTGTTTACTTCCCCCGTCGCTGTTCATCGTCATGATGTTATCAGGTGACTGCGTATAGAGGATCGTCTTTTCATCGAGCCAGGAAGGATAGTAATTATGCGTGGAGCTGTCATGGGTAAGATTGGTATGAAAGCTGCCCTCTGCATCCGTTAACCAGACCTGGTCATGACTATCTCCTTTCTCAAGATAATAGACAATGTGCCTGCTGTCTGGACACCAAACCGGGTTATAACTTTTATACGGATCGCTTTGGGTGACCTGCCTCACCTGTTTTGTAGCCAGGTTGAGCACACAGATATCAATGATCGAGTTCGGGCCCATGACTCCGCTGGAAACATTATAAACCAGATTTTTTCCATCGGGCGACCAGCCCAGGGCGTTTTTCTGCAATGTATCTGTTTGTAAAACTGTTTGCTGTTTTGACCCGGTGTTGTAAAAATAGATATCTGTATGTTTCGGTTCATCCCGTTTCATAAAAGCAATGGTCTTTCCATCAGGGGAAGGTGCCAGGTTTCCCCCGTTATCGAAAAGTTCCTCTACTTTCTTTGTGGAGAGATCATACTCGAACACTTTTGAAAAGAAAGGTGCCTGCCGGTTGGTCTTGTGAAATTTCACCAGTGTGAGCAGGATCGCCTTCCCATCCGGCATCCATTCAATAGCCGTCGTGCGGGTGACATAATTGGTATCGGATGGCGCGGGCTGGGAAAATGACTTACCGGCTGCCAGGAAGAAAAGAGGTAATACAATTTTTTTCATGAGTTCTTTTTTTATTCAACCAGAAGATCATTGCATCTGAAATCCTCTACATTGTTCATATACCATTCCCAGCGATCCATGCCACCGGAGAGCCAGGCCATTTTATATCCTCTTTTTGTCAATGCATCGGCCAGCTCGATCCCAAAACTGCTGAAGGCATTGATGAATATATATTCCCTGGACTTGTCCGGGAACTCCTTCTCAAATTCATCGGCACCTTTCCCTGAATAATAATTCAATGCATTCTTCAGGTGCCTGTAATTATGTTTGACACCTTCATTCACTTTGTTGAACAGGCTGTCGTGCCGGATATCCACCAGTTGCAGGTTTTTATTTCCGGATATTCCGCAATAATTGAGCGGAGTCAGGAATCGGATACTGCTCTGACGGTCAAAGAGTTTATCGATGGTAGCCGGCGACTGCTTATTGGATACGAATTCATAAAATAAAGTAATACCGCCCACGAGATAAGAAACATTGGCGGATCCCTTTTGTGCAAGCCATTCAGCGAGTTCGGCAGCCCCATTGGTCACCATGTTAAATAGTACCACCGGCCGGTTTTTATCTTTTTGCACTTCTTCAAGGATCTTCAGCGAGTCGGCATAATTGAAATAAACGGTATTTTTCAACAAGGGGAAATACT
>CAYSIU010000403.1:0-3176 GCA_964431095.1 uncultured Chitinophaga sp.
TAGGAGCCAGCGATTTCGCGCTGGATTGGTATTCCCTGAACCCGACGCCCAACGCATTGCCAATGCTCTTGACAATGCTTATAAAGATGTGGCCGCCTCCCTGAAATCGTTACCGAGGAAAATACTCATTGTGATGCAGAACCAGACCACGGACAACAATGCATTTGTTTCATCGGAAGGAAGAAGGGCCGAATTTTTCTCTACGCCACCCCAAAATCCCAATAATATGGGATTGAATAACTGGTACGATGAACTCTCCCTGCATGAATACCGGCACGTGGTGCAGATGGACCAGACAAGAGTGGGCTGGGGAAAATATGTTTTTTATCTTTTTGGTAATTCCGGTACTTCGGTGATGCAGGGGCTCACCAACCCCTGGTGGTTCTGGGAAGGTGACGCGGTGGGCTGTGAAACGTCCATGGGCTTTGGAGGGCGTGGACGCATCCCTTCATTTGATATTACTTTCCGCACCCAGCTACTCAGTCGCGGAGCATTCCCCTACATTAAAGCTGCCTGCGGATCCATGAAGAATGCCATCCCCAATCATTACCTGCTGGGTTATCTTATTACCACGTATGCCAAGAATCATTACGGTGCCGATATATGGAGTAAAATACTGACGAAGACCTACCAGAAACCCCCGCTCCCGTTTTCCTTTTCTCACAGCATTAAAATAGTGACCGGGATGAACGTACAAAGCATGTACAATGCTATGACCCGGGAGTTGAAAGAATTATGGAATCACCAGCTGGACAGTATAAATGAATCAGCGGCCGTTTTGTTTCACCAACCCAGGGACAAAGTTTTCGTGAATTATAAATTTCCCCAGTATCTCCCGGATGGCAGTATTGTAGCCGAGAAGGCAGGGTTGGAGACCGGGAGCTTCGTGGCTTATAAATCTAGTATCGTAGACCAGTCGCAATTTGTGCTGTTGACAAAGGACGGGAAAGAAAAGAAGATCCGGGTATCGGGTGTGCTGGATGACAATGCGATGCTCAGCAGTGCCGGTGACAAGGTGGTGTGGAGTGAATATACGTACGATCCCCGTTGGGGCGCCCGGAATTACACCGTGATTAAGACACTTGATATAAAAACAAAAGTGATCACGCAGCTTACCCACCGGAGCCGCCTGCATGCTCCTTGTTTTTCACCAGATGGGAAAACGATCGCAGCTATTGAAACCACCACCGGCAATAAGTTCTATGTGGTATTCCTGGATCCAGCGACCGGTCAAATCGTTAAACGATTCGACAACCCCGGTAATAAACAATACCTGCAGCCTCATTTCACCCGCGATGGTCATAGCCTGATTATGTTACAATCCGAGCCAGGGTATAAAAGCATCGTAAAGATGGACGCCGCATCGGGCCAGGTGAAGACCTTATTGGGTTGGGTTGCTGAGAATATTTCTGCGCCGGTGGACTATGAAAATTTTATTTTGTATAATTCCCCGCAGACGGGTATTGACAATATTTATGCGGTGGATACGCTGACCGGGAAAATCTACCGGGTAACCAACAGGAAATACGGAGCATTCAATGCCAATATCTCTGCGGACCAGCGCAGTATCAGTTACCAGGATTTTACACCCGATGGATTCCGGATCATGGTGATGCCGTTGAAACCGGAAGAATGGGAAAAACTGGATGGTTACGATAAGGAAACCGACAAAGTAGAATATTTCAAGCCTTTTTCGAAGCAGGAAGCCGGGAATATCCTTTCCCATATTCCCGATTCCACTTACCCCATCGCTCCGTATAAACGCATCGGGAATGCCATAAAAATTTACAGCTGGGGCATTGATCCCGTGACCAACCTTCCGCAAATGAGCCTTGGGATAAGATCGGTGGATATGCTGAGCACGACCACCCTGGAGGCCGGATGGCGTTTTGATAACAACGAAGGACGCTTCGGCAAATATTTCCGGCTGAGTTACCAGGGACTGTACCCGCAATTTTTCTTTACTTATTTTGATGGGAGAAGAAGCACCATTTTTCCCAAAAAAAACGGGGGTGGAACCACTGTAACTGGCATCACGTATGACCTGATCAAATACCAAAACCTCAATCTTGGCGCCGGATTACCTCTCAATTTGTCCAGCGGGCCTTATACCCGGAGGCTAAACCTGGCTGTACAGGGCGGCTATACTGATTTTTCGGTATTAAACCGTCGCCCCGGCCATAACGGGTTTGATAAGGATAAACTGGGTAATTTTTATTCGCTTCAATATGATGCAGCTTATGAAATGCGGTTGCGTCAAAGCCCGAGGGATGTGTCTACAAAATTCGGCACCCTGCTTCAATTCACGTTCCGGAATACCCCCTTCCGGAGTTATTTCCAGGCAAGGCAGTCCGCACTGGATGCCAACTTATTCCTGCCGGGTTTCTTCAAACATCATGCAATAAGAGTAAGAGGCAACTGGCAGCAGGATGATAACAGCAACTATCATTTCGAGAACCGGTTTGATTTTGTGCGTAATCAAAACAATCAACTGTTCCATCAACTCTTTATCGGATCGGTGGATTATAAATTACCGCTTTGTTATCCTGATTGGCCGGTATTGAATGGGGCTTTTTATTTTCAACGGTTAAAAGTTGATCTTTTCGGGGAATGGGCCCGTGGACGTTTAGCATTTCCCAATAGTGCCGAACAGATCCGTTATTATTCCAATATCGGCATCGAGCTCACGGCAGATGTCAATCCTTTCCGCTTCCTGCTTCCGTTTGACATCGGTATCCGCGGTTCCTACCTGCTGCAAAGCCATTCGGTGAATTATGGTCTGATCTTCAAAGTTCCCAATATATTTTAAGAAAAAACCCCGACCGTAACGTCGGGGTTTAAGTTCATTTGCTTTCTGGCTTCAACCCGAATACTGACTGATTTCGTCAGCATACCTCCCGGCCGGATACTAATTTTTCCCGGAAGGATTAACAGGTACGGTAGGAATGGATCTCCCAGAAATGATGGTCAGAGCAGTTGCTTGGGGGCTAAGATAAGAAGAAGGTTTTTTATTGTCAAGAACAGATTAAGAAGTTTTTACATTCAATACCCGGAATGTTTATGCCATTTGTTATTGAGACCGCCACCTAAATAGGCGGGAACAGGTTACACGGCAACCCCTTGCCGGGCCCATAGTTTTAAGAAGAGTTTGCCTTACCTTTTAATACACAACCAGG
>CAYSIU010000404.1:0-3170 GCA_964431095.1 uncultured Chitinophaga sp.
CAAAGCCCTTTGTGGGGTCATGGTTAAAATCATGTTTAAATAATGAGGGCAGCTCCAGGAAAAAACTGTCCACAAAATTGCCAAGGGAGCTTTCTACGGGCTTTCTGTTCAGTTTTAGACTTAACATAGTTATTTCGTTTTAGATTTTTAAAGTTTTTTGATCGCGTGAATTATTTTCAAATTGCGTTCCAACGGTTATAATCGTGTTTTTTTCTGCCAAAGGCTGTTAAACCTGATAAAAAAGGGGACAGAATTTCCGAAATGAGGAAATTTTGCTGACAGGTTTGCGGAGTGCTGATTAACCAATTCCTTTAACTAACTTTGCATTTCAATAAAAAATCACGATGTATCCGGAAGAAATAGTCATACCCATGAAAGAGGAGCTTACCGAAAACGGGTTTACCGAGCTCCTGACCCCTGATGAAGTGGAATCACAGCTGGCCAAAGAAGGCACCACGCTCGTTATGATCAATTCCGTATGCGGCTGTTCGGCGGGCACTGCCCGACCAGGGGTGTTGATGGCAGTAGCCAATTCGGAAAAAAAACCTGATTTCCTGACTACTACTTTTGCAGGCTTTGATATTGACGCCGTAAGAACTCTCCGGCAACACCTGATGCCTTTTCCGCCTTCTTCACCTTCCATTGCACTATTCAAAGATGGACAACTGGTCCACTTTATCGAAAGACACCAGATAGAAGGAAGACCTGCACAGTTGATTGCGCAGAACCTGATCGGTGCATTTGCACAATATTGCAGTGTTTAGTACCCCATTTTCAGGGCTAAAGCATTCGGATTTCGTTATTCTGTCCTAAAAAGAAATAAGCGTTTTTTCCTGCTGTTACACAGTGCATCTTAGGAGGGTTTGAATACTGAATACGAGTTATTAAAATCCAATAAGCCGTATATTCGCCCTTCCTTAACCAATGACATGTATCCCAACCTTTATTACGCTTTCAAGGATTTGTTTGGAGTAGATTGGAAATTTTTACGGTTTGTCAATTCCTTTGGATTTTTTGTTGCCATTGCATTCATCGTAGCGGCTATCCTGCTGGCCAGCGAATTGCGTCGAAAGAGCAAACAGGGACTCTTTCAGCCCACCGAAATACAGGTAATGGTAGGGCGACCGGCCACTTTTGCGGAACTCGCACTTAATTTTTTATTGGGATTCATTCTTGGTTATAAAATAGTTGCACTGTTTATTTTGAATAGCTCTGCAACTGAAGACCCACAGGCTTTTATTTTTTCCACCATGGGTAGTTGGCCGGCAGGGATTGGACTGGGGCTCTTTTTTGCGGGCTGGAAATGGTGGGATAAAAACAAGCGAAAGCTGGCCAAACCCGAAAAAAGAATGATCCGCATCTGGCCGCAGGACAGGGTGGGGGAAATCACTATTATTGCGCTTGTCTTTGGACTGGTAGGTGCAAAGTTTTTCGATATCCTTGAGAACTGGGACGGATTCCTGAAGGATCCATCCTCCTACCTTTTTTCACCTTCGGGACTTACGTGGTATGGGGGATTGATCTGTGCAGCCCTTGCCATCTGGTGGTATGCAAAAAGACACCGGATCAGTCTCTGGCACTTGAATGATTCGGCAGCACCGGCGCTGATGCTTGCCTATTCCATCGGCCGGATCGGATGCCAGGTGTCGGGTGATGGGGATTGGGGGATCCGGAGTTACCTGGCCGATAAACCGGGCTTCTTACCCAACTGGATGTGGTCCTATACTTTTCCACACAATGTGAATGAGGTCGGAGCTCTCAAAATACCCGGGTGCATCGGCAAATATTGCACGGAACTTGAATTTGGAGTCTATCCAACCTCCTTTTATGAAACGGTAGCCTGTATTATCCTCTTTCTTATCCTCTGGTCCATGCGCAAAAGGCTCAAAATCCCGGGAACTCTTTTCGCCTTGTACCTGGTATTTAATGGGTTTGAGCGTTTTTTTATAGAGAAGATCAGGGTCAATAACCGGCTGAACTTCCTGGGTCTCCATCCCACCCAGGCCGAAGTGATCTCCAGCCTGCTTTTCGTCACAGGCATCATTCTCTGGCTGTATCTCAAACGACGCCACCGGGCAACGCCATCGAAGGAAGAATTGACCGGGCCTGCTACATGACCATCCACCCCGGTGAGGGACACCTGTAAAAATTACCAAACGTTTGTCTGGCCTGACTTTTGACGGAGAATTATGGCAGGATTTGTTTGCCAAAAAACCTGTTGGTAATTTTTAGGCCCGATCATTATGAGATACGGCCGATAATTGGTACTTTTGCAGACAGTCCCGGACGGTAAATTCAGCTTGCAATTAACTATCCGTTTGCAACAGATTGCAAACAAAGACTGTCTACTATACGTTGATATTTAAATTTTTTTAGTTATGCGGCAGCTTAAAATTGCTACCCAGATCACGAACAGGGATTCGCAGGCAGTTGAGAAGTATTTACAGGAGATTTCCAAGATACCGATGATCACGCCGGAAGAAGAGACGACATTGGCGCAGCGTATCAAGATGTATAACAGGAACCCGGTGGATGCCCAGCGGGCTTTGGATAAACTGGTACAGGCCAACCTGCGTTTCGTCGTATCTGTTGCAAAGCAATACCAGCACCAGGGCCTTTCACTGAGTGATCTTATCAATGAAGGGAATCTCGGCCTGATCAAAGCCGCACAACGCTTCGATGAGACCAAGGGCTTTAAATTCATTTCTTACGCAGTTTGGTGGATCCGACAGTCCATCCTGCAGGCTTTGGCCGAACAGGGGAGATTGGTCCGCCTGCCTCAGAATAAGATCGGTACCTATAATAAAGCCAACAAAGCCTATATGGCTTTTGAACAGGAACATGAAAGGGAGCCGTCAACCGAGGAACTCGCCGAATTATTGGAAATGAGTGAGACGGAGATCAACAATATTTTCCAAAGCAATACCCGCCACACTTCGCTCGATGCGCCGGTGCATGAAGCAGAGGATGTGGCCATGGGCGACCTGCTCGAAGGCAGCGATGATACCGATGACGATGTAATGAAAGATTCATTGCGCAACGAGATCCGCAGGGTATTGAAATCGCTCAGCCCGCGGGAAGCAGAGATCGTCAATGCTTATTTCGGACTGGACGGTGAAAATGGGGTGACCATTGAACAGATCGGGCAGAAATACGACCGGACCAAGGAA
>CAYSIU010000405.1:0-3167 GCA_964431095.1 uncultured Chitinophaga sp.
TAACGTCCACGGCTTGGCGCTGTGGCCAGGATGAATTTACGATATTTAGAAATGCAGGCCGGCAGCTTAAGTTTCCTTGCAAGCTGACGGCCGGTCAGCCATAGCGCCAAACCGCTGTTAGCCGCCGTTGAGTCTGCTTGCGATCATTATAAGCGAGTCAATCTGCTCAATTTTCTGTGCCGACACCTCGATCCAAATTTTAGGTGCCTCTGTATAACCAACAAATCGACCAGTTTCAGTTTTGAAAATCTTCCAAACTGCAGTTGTTTTACCAATACTCGATTGTACCTTTTCTTGAAGACTCCCCCAATTGTAGATTTTATCTAGCAATCTTTGGCCTTGATCTATTTCAATTATGATGGAATTATAGGCCTTGAAATGACCAGTATCTGCAACACTATTCGCATAAATTGAGTACTCAATCTGACCCTCTTTTCCAATGGTACAACTATCTAAATGGAAACCGGTCGTTACGTTAATCGAATATCCCGACGTACACAATTTTATAGTTTGAGTTTTGGACTTGTCGAGTGGTGGTACAACCCGGTAGTTTTTATCGCATGAGGAAACAAATAGTAATATGCCATAAGATATGATAGATAATTTCATTTAGTATCAATGGCGGCTAACGTCCACGGCTTGGCGCTGTGGCCAGGATGAATTTACGATATTTAAAAATGCAGGCCGGCAGCTTAAGTTTCCTTGCAAGCTGACGGCCGGTCAGCCATAGCGCCAAACCGCTGTTAGCCGCTGTTTAAACAATTTGAAATGACCTTTGCAAGCTTTTCCATATAGCGTTTCTCGCCTTTCGGTTTCCAACGTGAACCTACATCATAGAAAAGAACCTTTCCTTCTTTATTCAAGATTATGTTTGCTGGAAAGGAGGTAGAAGGATTCAATTGAGTGCACTCTGCCATCGAAATAGAGAACATGTCATATTGAATATTGAATTTGGCTCGTACCTTTTTAATCTTGCTTGAATCGTCAAAAGTTAGGGATAGAAAAACAAAATTTGTATCCTGCTTGAATCTCTGATAGATGTCATTCAAATATGGCATCTCGGCCATGCACGGAGAGCAACTGGCGAACCAGAAATTAATATATATAGTCTTACCGATAACATCCTTACTAGTTAGCTTGAGCCTATCATTCGTTATAGTGAAATAGGGAAACGGCTTACCGATTGCGTGCTTAATTGCTTTAGTTTGAGCTTTCATTATCGAGTCGTTTCGAGCTCGATCCATTTTTTGTTGTGCAAATCCACTAATCAAAATCAATACAAAGTGAAAAAGAAGAAGACACTTCATAAAAGATAAATAGCGGCTAACGACCACGGCTTGGCGCTGTGGCCAGGATGAATTTACGATATTTAGAAATGCAGGCCGGCAGCTTAAATTTTCCCGCAAGCTGACGGCCGGTCAGCCATAGCGCCAAACCTTATGTTAGCTGCTGCTGGTGAAATCTATAAATAATTTACCTCATTTGTCATGTTCTTGATAAACTGATAAGTTCATGAGCTATATTTTCAGTTTCTCTCCGTGTAAATATTGTTGGGAAATACTTTATATAACCTAAAAGTTGGTTTAGGGTCAAGACTTTAACGTACTGAAATTCCTCTATCGGCTTATGACTAATTAAGACAAGGAGGTTTTTTAGTGCAATCTTCTTTTTACCCCAATGATGTTCCTTAAGACCTAAACCTTCTGTTTTTTGGTTCAAAACTTTGAAAAGCGCAAAGTTAGTTCTTTTAAGTTGCGAGACTGGTGACCGCAGGCTTAAGCTGTTTAAAGATTCTTCACTCCAGTTCTTGGTTTCAATCAGAAAAACTCCGGATGGCCCTATGAGTAAGTGATCAATTTGAATTGATTTAATATAGTCGTTTTCGCTGTGGTTATAGATCGCTGGACTAAACGACAGGCAAAAATCATTAATCAAAACATAGTCGTCGGGTAGGCTTTCTAGTTCTTTTACTACTTTTTGTTCGCCAAGCGCCCCATAAATCGAACTATTGACTTCGTCAATTAGTGTTTTTTTCTTTTCCAATGTTCTTAAATCTGCAGAACAATTGTTGATCACTGCATCTTCAAATTGCGATGTGATGTAATTATATCTGTCTTCATTCTTTTTATATAATTCCACTGATTGTTCTACTGATTGAAAAATCTTGGATGATAAGGCTAGTTCTTGGGCTCGGATTCTTTTTTTAAGTAAGACAACTCTAAAATAATTCACAACTTTCTGCCAAGAAATTTTATGATTCAAAGACGACAATGTTTGTAGTCGTGCCTTTAAAGATTCAATTTGTTCCAGTAAGTTATTTTTAACTACCTCTTTGGTTGACTCAATTGAGTTTTGCAATTGCTGATTCTCTAAAATGATTCTACTTTTTTCGTTTTTTATTTCAGCTTCGGAATTTGAAATAATTTGTTGCCTAGAAGTTAGATAGCTTTTTTGAAATGCTATTACTTCATTTATAGATTTGAATTCAGTGATATTATGTCGATTTAAATGCGACTTCACAGTTGTCAAGCAGCCTACTGAATTATAAACTTTGCACATTGGAGTAGTCGATAAGTAGCAGCTAACGTCCACGGCTTGCTGCCGTGGCGGTATTCGAATTTAGTGAATTTGCCGGGCTGAGCGACTTAGATTTCATAGTAAGGAGCGAAGCCCAGGTCAAGCCATGGCAGCAAACCGCTGTTATGTGCAGGCGTCCTTAATTAATCGAAGTTGATCAATGCGATTCACAAGTGAGTATCTACTTAAATGAGGAAGCCCTATAACGGTTACATTTCGCCCTCGGATCACTCCTTTAATGATAGAAATTTTCCATGTACCATGTCCACTCGGAAAGTCATGGCGTGATAACAATCGTGAGAACTGTTCTTGCAAAACAAGGAGGGGTTTTTTGCCAAATGCTATAACTACAGTTGGCATAACCAAGTCAAAAGTCCTTAGCAGTAATGGCTTATAGCAATCAAATTGTTCTAAGGTTAGGTCTGTTTCACGACTGGAGCGTTCATATATAAGGTTCGTAGCACAAACTTGGTTTATGTCGTACCCGAGGTGCATGAACAACTTAATTAAGTTTTTTTGCAAGGGATGATTACCCTTTGAATATTTGTCCCAATTTTGATTTGTGTACGCATTGTAATTTTCCTATTCCA
>CAYSIU010000406.1:0-3161 GCA_964431095.1 uncultured Chitinophaga sp.
ACGTATATTGAAAAAAATGTTTGTATGACCTCGCTGATCCTTTTTTGTTTGCCATTTACTGAACTGAATTCATAGGTGCCGCTTACATTCAGAGATACTGCGATCCGGGGCCCGCAGACTTTTGCCATTATCGTAGGGATCTCTAAATATAAATATGTACACTCGCTGACCTATGCCGATAAGGATGCTGAATTATTCAGGGACTTTTTGCGTTCATCCGGCGGCGGACATGTAAAAGAGGAAAATATTTTTTGCCTTCTCAATGACAAGGCACTCAATTCCACTTTCTGGACCAAGGGTTTTCAATGGCTGAAAGCTAAAAAGCTGCAGCGGGGCGACCGGCTGTTTATTTACCTCGCCGGTCACGGAGACGCCATTGACGAGGACCAGTATTTCTTCCTTGGTTATGATTGTAATCCCGCCGGTGATAAAAACAATTATCTCGTAGGCGGCGCCATCCAGTTATACAACCTGAAAAAAAAGATTGCCAGCGAGACCAGCATGGGTGTGGAGGTATTCCTGGTAATGGATGCCTGCCGTTCCAATGAACTGCCAGGTGGTACGGATGGACAAAATTTCCTGAACACGGCCGTCTCACAGAAAAAAGCAGGCGAGATCATGATGCTGGCGACCGCCGCGGGACAGGAATCTCTCGAGGATGCTTCCATCGGCAGCGGGCATGGGCTGTTCACCTGGTACCTGGTGGATGGTCTCAGTGGCATGGCCGATACGGATGGACAACCGGATTTCAAAGTGACATTCTCAGAGATCAGGTCCTATGTCGATAAAAATGTATTGTCGGTTGCCCAGCAACGATTCAAGACAAAACAGGACCCCTATTTCTGCTGCGATGAGAACAGTGACAAAGTGGTGAGCAAGGTGGATCCTGCTTACTTGCAGCAATGGATGCAGACCAGGAAACGGCTGAACCGCGGGGGCATTAATTCATTTCCAGGTTTTACCGATGAACCGGCCGGGGAAATAAAAGCGGACACTTCTTTGGTGCAGATGTATAATCTTTTTAATACAGCGGTGAAGGACAATAACCTCACCGGCAGCACTTCTGCGGAATACTATTACCGGCAAATGGATAAAAAATCCCCGGATGATCCTTATACCCTCGATGCCAAATCCACCCTGGAAGCTGAATTCATCAACTATGCGCAGACCCGGGTGAACAATTACCTTGATTGTGCAGAGATGGGCACCCGGCAAAAACAAGAGAACTATGAGGCGGGGTTGCGGCTTGAAAAAGCAATTGCACTTCTCCGTGTTGACGACCCGGATTTTGCCAACTCGCTGAGAGGCCGCATGTATTTCCTAAAAGCCTGGGGGGATTTTGGCCCGGGGGGTCAGAATGGCGATATGAGCCTGGGATACCAAAACGGTTATGCCTGCCTGAACATCGATCCGGGTGGAGCCTATATCAACAATAAACTTGCCTTGCTGCACCTGGAGAACAACCGTCTCGACAGTGCGCAGTATTACGCTGAAAAAGCCACCAGGCTGGCGCCGAAATGGGTTTGCCCTTTTGCCACCCTGACGCTCGTAAAAAAAGCAATGGAGTCAAAAAAGACGGATCAAACCCATAAACAACCTAAGAAACCTTCGCTTAAAAACAGTGTGGGAGTAGTAGTGGGTGGTGGCGTCCACCAGGCCCACCCCACCTTTAATTCAAACAGGAACAGCAATATTGACGACGTAACGGGCCATGATAAAATGAAATTTGATGTGGGTATCATTTACCAGGCAGGTATCGGAAAAAATATTTCTATCCGTCCTGCTGCTCAACTTTCCTTTGACCGCGGGAACGAGGTGTTTGAAAGAAGACTTGTAACCGGAGGCCCGCCCTTCTTTGATACCATTGAGCTCAGGAATACTTCCATCACGGTCAGCCTGCCGTTGATCATCCGATTCTCTGACAAGAACACAGCGGCTTTTATATCGCTCGGTCCTTCCTTCAGCTATATCCTCAAACAGGATGACCTTGCCAGGGAAAGCCTGCCGCTGAAAAAATCAGTGTTCTCAGCCGATGGCGGACTGGGAGTGGATATTGGGTTGGTAAAGGCGGGCATCATTTTATCACCCGAAATAAAATATACGATCGGGATCAGTGATATGAAAGAGGCGGCCAACAGCATTTATGCCGATGCTGTCTCTTCGCTGAAGAAACAAGCTATCACATTCAGCGTTTATTTGAGAAAAAGGTAATGCAGCGGTGGTCATTTCTCTTGCAGGATAACAAATTCCTGTTCAAGGCTTAAAGAATGGGTATAGAGTTGCCGGATCAGGTCAGGGCCCCATTTTGCATAATAGTAACAGAGATTATCATTTCTTTCCTGCAAACCGTTCCCTGGGAATAGATGAGTGCGGATCTCACTGACCTGGCGCTGCTGGTCGGCAAACTTTCTTTTTTCGGCCCGCAGCATTTTTTTCTCCAGCTCCTGCAGCCGGTTCAGGGCTTTTGTACGAAGCGCTTCCACATGCTTTTCGAGGCTGGCATCGACGGAAGCGGCCTGTTTTTTAAAGGCCTGGTATAAAGCTTCTACTTTTTCAAAAGAGCCATTCAACTTTAATTTTTTCCTGCTTTCTCTTTCCACAATCTTTTTGAGCAGGACCTCCCGGCTTTCAAAAAAATCTTCGGCATTCAACCCCAGTTTACGAATCGCTTGTTGCCATTTCTTTTCCACGATCAAAAATGAGTTCCGGAGCACCAGCACCGGGAAAGGGATGCTGTAATGATCAAACAGGTTCTTCAACTGCAGCCAATAAGCCGTCTCCCCCGCCCCGCCGATAAAAACGATATTGGGCAGGATCGTTTCCTGGTAAAGACCGCGGAGGATAACATTGGGGCTGAATCGTTCAGGGTGATTTTGCAGCTCAGTTAACAATTCATCCTTCGAAAATTTTATCCCCCTGCCAACCACCCGCCATCCCTCACCTGCTTTCTCCATTCTATCTCTTGCATCATCTTTCAAATAAAATAAATTGATCTCCCTTGGATTCACCTGCGTCTTGTAGCCCGCCGCCTGCAATCTTCCGGCGGTTTCTTCCACGATACCCGAAGAGTGCTGATGGAATAATTCATCTTCAAATAATCCTGTAGCCAGTTTTTTAAGCGGAGCATTATCGGGCAAAAGGATGATCAATCCATATTCACC
>CAYSIU010000407.1:0-3159 GCA_964431095.1 uncultured Chitinophaga sp.
TGTGTCAGTTAGGTAAAACTTACGTTCGTTATTAATTTCTGCCTTAGGTCCAGCCTGGGTTTTTAACGTGGTCGTTCCGGGTAAAGGTGAACTCATCTCCCAGCGTGGATCCTCCTCCTGTTTTGTGGTAAGCACCAAACCGTTCTGGTAATTGACCGTTTTTAGATTACGGTAATGATTAATATTCATAACTATGCTGGTTCCACCTGAATCAGAATAACTGTGTTGCGATTCATTTATGGCCGGATACTCCACCGTGTAAGCAGCATATTGCTCCTTAGTTTTGAGTACAAATTTGGATGTGCTACCCTCCCTGCTGCGGGTAAGTGTAGAGGCTGCACCGTCAGGACTTTCGATCTTTGTAAGTCGTCCCAAGCCATCATAAGCAAAGTGCAATGTATTTCCCATTGGGTCAGTAACATCGGTTAGCAAACCGGCTTTTGTATAATTGAATTGAGTGGCATCGACACCGGGTCCTGTGATACTGTACAGGTAGCTATCTTCATTTTGTTTGAGGAGTGTTCGCTGCCCGTATGGAGCAACAATGGCAGTGGCGATACCCTTGCTATCACGTTCGATCTGGGTTGAATTTCCGAATGCGTCTTGAACAGCGATCAGTAAACCCCGGGGATCATATTTAAAATTATAGATAACATTTCCGGTAAGCGTATTAAGTGTACGAAGATGACGGCCGGTGCTGTCAAAAATGAAAACCTGATCGCCTTCCCGGGATGAGACTATGAACCTATGTTCCGGTTCAGCTTTCAGCTGTATAGCATCGCCTACATCAATTTGCGCCTTACCATCTCCCATGTAAACGATCCGGTCATTATAGGCATGGCAGCAACTGAGGCTCCAGCCTCCCAGACCAAAAGCACGGGCGTTCCAATCGCTCAAAATAATTTTTATATTCTTCCATTTGGCGGTATCCTGCGAAATATAAACGTATCCTACCCTGATTTTCGCAGGTTGCGGACCATCCAGCAAATTCCCTTTTGCATCTTTTCTGTCCCATAAAAAATTATAGCTGAGATTTGTATCAGCTTTAAATTCTTCGTTGAAATGCCGGCCGCCTGCTTCTATCTCAAGTTTTATGGTCTTAAGATTGGTTGGCATTATGTTTCCTGTAAGTGGAATAGCTATTACCTGTGTAACCAAAGAGCCGGGCAATCGGTCGCTACGGTAATTCAGGGTAAATGGCGTACCTGTTATTTTTACGGCTCTTTTAACTACCACGAGGTTATCCGCAGGAGTGTAATCGGACAGTGATTCAGAAATTGCGTCTGAACCGGTGGCGGATGACTTTTTTTTGCTTTTGCATCCCTGAAAAACAATTAAGGAAAATACCGTTAAAGTCAAAATAAACGGCAGCGGGAAACGACGAGTTTGAAGATTTCTTTTGCTCATAATTTACCCCTCCAATTAAGTTAATTTAATTATTGTGAAACGATAATTATGAAACACGTAAACACATCAAAAAAGGCCCGAATTAGAATTAAGTTAAGCTAAACAAGGAAATTAATAAAATTTAATACGAATGCCGGTGGAGATCTTTTAACAGATGAGCCTCCTTCGGAAGACAGGTCAGAGAAGAAAGCGATTACCCATCCGGTTTTTTTCTGTTCCCTAAAAACATATCGGGGACATTGTATTTCTTCTGACACGCTGCTGAAGAAAATCATTTCTGCGTGGGGTATCCTTTATTGATCCAATCAATTTTAATATTATGGGGCAAATCTAAAAGCTTGTAATGGGTGAATTTCATATCCTTTAAAACCTGGATAGCCGGCCGCACATTCGGGCAATGTTCATAAGGGCAACAACCGCAATAGACCACTATAGAAGTGTCTTTTGAAAGACCCTTCACTTGTTCTTTGAATTTTTTCATATTTCCTTCTTCATTCACCATCCCCATGGCCCTGGAATAAGGTATGATCGCTCCGGGTCCGATACTGAATATCAGGGGAACTGCCTTATGTGATTGAATTTCCGCTGCTAAGTCGGAAGGCGCCATTAATTGATCGTTTGACCAGTTAACAGGATTTTGCGCCCCTGTTTTTTGACAACTGAGCAACAGTAAAAAACAGCCAATTTTTAAAGTCTTTGAAAAAATCATCGCTTATTTTTTCATATAAATATAATAGATATAAAATTCAATGCAGAATTTTCTCCGGTAACAAGTCATTCGTCCAGGTCTTACAATGACATTTACCATCGTTATAATTACTCTAACCCTGCCTGGAAGTCGCTCTACAAAGATTCTGAGCATATTTAGCTATAGCAGTTTTAAAAAAGGGGTAACTTTAATAAAATCAATGTTTATGAAATGGATTACAAGAGAGCGGCCCAAGATCGACCGGATTGCCTGCCCCTGGCTGATAAAAAATTTTGTGGACAAGGAAGCTGAATTTATTTATGTCCCGAAAGAGCAGGTCTTTCAGAAAGCAAGAGAATTGGAAGCCATTCCTTATGATATCCCCGGGGCCGAATACTCTCATTACGCTGATGAGTGTACATTTGATTATATATTAAAAAGACACGCGCTCCATGACCCGGCCCTGGAGCAGCTTTCTGTCATTATCCGGGGGGCCGATACCGATCATTTCGAATTGGCGCCACAATCGGCAGGGCTCTGGGCAATCTCTGCAGGACTTTCCCATAATTATAAAAATGATCAGGAGATGCTCGCAATGGGAATGAAAGTGTATGACGCATTGTACAGCTGGGCAACATTTGTTCAATCGGAACGGCATACCTGGAACCCGGACCTGATGAAGACATAATGTAAAAATTGATCGCTATGAACCGCAAACAATTTATTTCTGCCGGTGGAGTGTTAGCTGCTACCAGTATCCTGCCGGCCAATTCAGTACTGGCACAACACTATGATGAAAACGGGATGGATAGATTAACGGATGCCGATGGCAATTTCCAGCAGTTGCCATTGCCCTATAACAAGAATTACCTTGAACCCTATATGGATGAAGAAACGGTGTACCTGCACCATACTTTTCATCATGGAGGCGCCGTCAAAGGCGCCAATAAAGACCTGCAAATGATACGCAAAGCACTGGATGAAAATAACACAGAGACCGTTGATTACTGGACAAAAAAACTCTCGTATCATTTTTCATCGCATATCCTGCATACCATTTTCTG
>CAYSIU010000408.1:0-3150 GCA_964431095.1 uncultured Chitinophaga sp.
AAATAAGTGGCTTTCCCCATTTGTGATCTTTTCCGTTCTTTTTTTACTACTCGCAGTACTCAGTACTTTGCCGGTCAACCGTTGGTTTTTTATCGTTTTTGACTTCCTCCTGTTTTTTCTGGCCGGTGCATTAGGCATATTATTATTATTCATGTGGCTGGGGACCGATCACCAGGCATGCCGCTACAATTTCAATCTTTGCTGGGCGCTGCCCACTCATTTTATCGTTGCTTTTTTCATCGCAAAAAGATGGAAATGGCTGAAATACTATTTTGTCGCAACGATCATTATCCTGTTATCTCTCTCCGTATGGGGTGCCTGGAGACAGGAACTGAACCCGGCCCTTATGCCGGTGATGGCCCTCCTCTTATTAAGATCAGTGTCAAGGATATTCAAAAATGAATAAGGAGCTTTCATATTTCAGCAAACGAATATTTTACCGGGTTATAGGGGAAGGCAAACCAGTGATCCTTCTTCACGGTTTTGGAGAAGATGGTGAAATATGGAACCACCAGGTTGATTATCTCCGGAAAAACTACAGGTTGATTGTTCCGGACCTGCCCGGCTCCGGCCAATCGGAAATGGTCGGGGATATGAGCGTTGAAGGTATGGCTGAAGTGATAAAAACCATTATTGATATGGAGTTCCCCTCCTCGCCGGGGCGGGAAGGCCGGGAGGTGGCCCTGATCGGCCACTCTATGGGCGGCTATATCACCCTTGCTTTTGCAGAAAAATTTCCCGGCTATTTAAACGCTTTCGGGTTATTTCATTCTACAGCTTATGCGGACAGCGAAGAAAAAAAGGCGAACCGCCGCAAAGGGATAGCCTTCATTAACCAAAATGGCGCTTTTGAATTTTTAAAAACCACTTTACCCAACTTGTTTAGCTCTGATTCCAAAACACAAATACCTGATTCCATAGAAGAATTAGTAGCCAGGGGGCACAACTTCACCCCCCCTGCTCTCGTTTCTTATTATGAGGCTATGATACAAAGACCCAACCGGGCGGAGTTGCTGAAAAACACCCGTGTACCTGTGCTGTTTATCATGGGAAAATACGATACCGCAGTACCCATGGAGGATGTGCTGAAACAGTGCCATCTGCCTGAAAAATCGTACATTCACATCCTTCGGAAATCCAGCCATATGGGAATGCTGGAAGAAACAGGAGTCAGTAATAGTATTTTGGACGAATTTTTGTGGGAAATATGAAATTTACTGCTTTATAATCCGGTCAATGAAACGAACCTGCTTAGCAATATTATTTTGTTTCTTTCTCGCAAGGCCAACGTTTGCCAATCATATAACGGGAGGAGAAGTTTATTATACACTGACAAGCATTTCGGGAAATGACTATACCTACCATGTAGTATTGAAACTATTCCGGGATTGCAATTCTACGGGTGCCCAACTGGATCCCTCTGCGAGCATAGGGATTTTTGAAAAAGCTACAAGTACAATGATCTGGAATCAGCAGGTTCCCCGATCTCAGATTATCGTACTTCAACTCACCTCCCCCAGCCCTTGTATTACCAACCCTCCCGTGGTTTGTTATCAGGTAGGATATTATGAGTTTGATGTAACCCTGCCCGGTATCCCACAAGGGTATATCATCGCTTATCAACGTTGTTGTAGGATCGCGGGGATAAACAATTTGGTTCCGCCCTCCAGTAGTATAGGTACTACCTATACTGCCGAGATCCCGGGAACATCGGCTGTGGCAAATGGCCCTGCCAACAACAGCGCGAAATTTGTTGGCGCTGATACTGTAATTGTATGCGCCAACAATCAATTTAGCTACAGTTTTGCCGCTGTTGACAGCGATGGCGACCAGTTGTCTTATTCGTTTTGTGATGCCTATACCGGGGGTACCCCTGCCAATGCAATGCCCAATCCCCCTGACCCACCCCCTTATGTTTTTGTTCCTTACCAGGCTCCTTTCAGCGGTTCCAGCCCAATGGGCAGCGGGGTAAACCTGGATCCTGTTACAGGCTTGATCACCGGTATTGCTCCCGCATCCGGCATTTATGTGATTACGGTTTGTGTAACCGAAAGAAGGAATGGGGTTATCATAGCCCGTCAAAGAAAGGACCTGCAGATAAAAGTGGGTGATTGTGATATCGCCCGGGCCGAATTAGAACCCCAGTATCTCACCCGCGATGGCTTTACCCTGACTTTCCGGAACCTCAGTAATAGCCCTCTTATCAATACTTATTTCTGGGATTTTGGCGTACCGGGCGTCACCAATGATACTTCCAACCTTCCCATGCCCACTTTTACTTACCCGGATACGGGTGTGTATATTGTTAAGTTGGTGACCAACCGTAACCAGCAATGTTCCGATTCCACTACTGCACCAGTGAGTATTTACCCCGGTTTCTTCCCCGGTTTTACCTATACAGGCAGTTGCTATAATAATCCTTTCCGGTTTACTGATACCACCCTTACCCTTTATGGGATCGTGGATAGCTGGTCATGGAATTTTGGTGACCCGAGTACATTGGCCGATACCTCCCATCTGCAAAACCCGCAGTGGACCTACTCGGCACCAGGTAACATGGATGTTACGCTGATCGTGACCAACAGTAAAGGCTGCGTCGATACGGCGCAGGTCACTGTTACAGCGTTGGCCAAGCCAACTATTACCCTTGGCTTCAGTGATACGCTAATCTGCAAGAATGATGCGATCCAGCTCAATGCGAGCGGCACCGGCACATTCAACTGGACTCCTCTTGTATTTATCATCAACCCCAACACGGCTAATCCTACTGTAAATCCTCCCTCCACGATGTGGTATTATGTGAACCTGGATGATAATGGTTGTGTCAACCGCGATTCAGTGTTAGTGAGGGTTGTGAATGGGGTTTCCCTGCAGGCGAGAAGTGATACAACCATCTGCCAGGGTGATGCTGTACAACTTTATGCCACTAGCGATGGCCTTAGTTTTAGCTGGACGCCCGCGGCAAACCTAACGCATGGTTGCAACGCTCGGTGTTTCCGCCCATCGCGTCCACCTTCAAGGTGGGCGAGCGCTACGGCAACGCCGACGACCTCAGTCTTGGATGGACCGATATCCCGTATGACATTCCCAACCTGCGGGTCGAAAACGGGCCAGCGGAAGTTTACGTGCGGATCGGATGGTTGAGGTCTG
>CAYSIU010000409.1:0-3144 GCA_964431095.1 uncultured Chitinophaga sp.
CTCGCAATGGTATAAGAAGTTAAGTTTGCCCCTGAAATATTGTTCCAGGTACTGCCCCCATCGGTGCTCTTTTGCCATTGGTAACCCGTGGCCCCGGTTGCCCCGACTGTAAAAGTTACAGGGCTTCCCTGGCAGGCAGCCTGCGAGGTCGGTTGCTGATTGATAGTTGGAGGTGTCCCTGCATTGATCGTAAATGTGATATTGACACTCTGCGGAGGAAAGCCGGAAGCAGTTCCTGTAACCGTGATCACATACGAACCAAAAGATAAATTATTGGTATTGGTTAAAGTAACCGTGGAACTGGGTGTGCCGGGTGTCAATGGGTTAGTTCCGAATAATACACTGGTACCTGCAGGATTTCCGCTTGCGGTAAGGGCAATGGGGTTAGTGAAAGGCGGATTATAAGTAGCCGTGAGGGTTGTCTGCATAGTAGATAACGCAGGACAAGAAGAGGTAACCGGCCCGGGGTTGTTGAAAGTAAACCCACCCGTCGGGGTAGTGATGGTAAAATTATTATCTGAAATATCAAAGTAAATATTTCCTACAGCTTCCACTTTTATCCTCGCAGTTGTAGTGGGTGTATTGGGAATAGTAAGAACTTCGGAGCCATCGTTAGGCGTACTGGCAGCCAGAACTGTCGGGAAAGTTAATCCACCATCGGTAGATAATGATATTTTGACATTGGCCGTGCTGATTGGCGGAACGTTTGTACCGGCTACATTCCAGGTAATGGTCTGTGATGTACCGCCCTGCCAGCTTTCGCCTCCATTCGGTGCCGTAACGATAAAGGGTCCTGTACCGGCAATGGTATTAATCTGGAACATCCCGGTAAAACCAGCCTGGCATCCGTCACCGCCGGTCACCACCCCACCGCCTCCGGCTCGGTTATCTCTTACCGTTAGCCTGAATTTTATGGCCCGTGCAACCAGGGGTAGCGTCTCACCTTTCAGCCCCCCCATTACGGCAGGAGGGTTGGGAGGGTAACCTGCCAGTATCACAGCAATATCAGGGAAAGTTCTTTCTCCTGTGGTTTTCGGGATCCGCGATTTAAACAGGGGAGCCGTAGTACTGTTAGCGCCACTGTTCCAGGCACCCGCCGGACCCAGGTCCCATTCTTCCCAGCAATAGGTTAAAGCATCGCCATTGGCATCCGTTGCCGATGCCGTTAACGTAAAGGGTGTGTTTAGCGGGATATTAGCTCCATTATTATTCATGTCAGTGATTACGGGCAGAATATTCCCGTTGGAAGTGATCGCCGCACAGGTGCCTCCCGTGCCGGCCACATAGTTCCCGATCTCATCAAAGCTGATGGTATGCATGAACGGATCACTGTGCGGTTGAATATTATCGGTTCCGCAAATTCCGGCATACGCCATGATCGTAGTTCCGCTGCCCACTTCATATGCGGTGGACGCGTTGCGATTCCCACCTCCGCAGGCGCCCGTTACGCTGTTAAATGGATGGTTGGCTCCGTACTGGTGCCCCATTTCATGGGCTACATAGTCAATATAAAAATCATCTCCCACTGGGTTGGGTAACCCCGTTACGCCTCCCGCTTTGTTGGCCGTGCAAACCACAGCTAAAAAAGCAATACCTCCGCCTCCTGTACTGAATACATGACCTATATCATAATTGTCAATGCCAATGATAGAATTAATGGTATTGATATTCTCGTTCAGCATAACCGCACCATTATTATTCGTATAGGGATCGGTAGCCGGGTCCAGGAAGATCAGCAAATTATTGTTCGGTACGAGCTGCATGCGTATAGACAGTTCCGTTTCATAAACACCGGTCACCCGGTTCACCGCAATCAACATTGCGGCAGCAGTAGCCGGAACTGTCGGCGGGTTGGGAGCACATACCGCAATAGCATATTCGCCGGTGCAGGCCAACGCCAGCCGGTAAGTATACAATTGAGTACCCCGGCAAGGGCCGGCGGTTACCTGCTCCGGTCTTTTTAATGGTTCTGGAGTTTCGCAGATAAAGGGAGTCTCACTCCTGCCATCGCGGCTGTAATAGCTGATATAATTATTGATATCCCACCGGGCATAAGGATCAATAAAGATCCTGCCGGTAACCGGCGATAATATCTGGGCGCTGAAACCAAAATAAGGATTGTAATCAAAGCGGATCGTGGCATAACGGTCATCAATACCCTGACCCGCAAATGTTTTCATCTCTGAGTACTTTGCCGCCAAAGCAGGATGCATAATACTGCTTTCCCATACATGGAACCTGGCCATTTTTCCATCCGGCATTGGCAATTCAATTACGGGGGCAAGGTCGTGGTTCGAAACATTCTGTTCAGAAGGCAGTGACCACAAAAAGTTTCGCATATTTTGAACATCCAAAGTATAAGCCCTGTATTTTTCGGGTATGATGGCCCGTTTGCCCGAAGTCGAAAGCAATGTATTCTCACCTGCGTCCGTGAAAAACCTGTTTTGGGCAGATAAGGAGAAGGAAATTGCGAGGACGATAATTGCGGTAAAACTGTGCTTGTAAACTTTTCTCATAAATTGATTATTACAGGATATGTTTAATGTGAAAAATGGGGTGCTAAAAGTATCAATTATTCATTTCATTGCCAAAAACCCCTGCAGAAACCCGCACTCCTTCGCGGGGATTATAAACAGGATAAGCACAAAACAAAAGAGCCTGGTTCTTTTCAGAAACCGGGCTCTTGACAACTTATTTTCTTTCAAACACTTAATAATCCATACCTCCCATACCGGGTGCGGCGTGATTATGCGGCTCTTCTTTCTTCGGTTTATCGGCTACCACACATTCAGTGGTCAGCAACATACCAGCAATAGAAGCAGCATTCTCCAATGCAATGCGGGTGACCTTGGTAGGATCGATCACACCGGATTTCAGGAGATTCTCATATTCATCTGTGCGGGCATTAAAACCAAAATCGGCTTTCCCTTCTTTTACCTTCTGAACAACAATAGAACCTTCCATGCCGGCATTTTCCACGATCAGCCGGAGTGGTTCTTCCAGCGCTCTTTTTACAATCGCAAAGCCGGTTGATTCATCATCGTTAGCTCCTTTTAATTGTTCCCGTGCTTAAATGCCGCGTATGAATGCTACCCCACCTCCGGGGACGCTCCCTTCTTCTACGGCAACTCTGTAAGCATGCAA
>CAYSIU010000410.1:0-3142 GCA_964431095.1 uncultured Chitinophaga sp.
AACTAATATGATCAAAGTGAATTACCATGGAGACCGGCAGCTTGCAAAAACAGACGCAGTCAGAAAACTCAGATTGGAATTTAAATTAATCAGAAATCTGCCTTCTGAGAGAGTAATGGAAAACTGGTCTTTGTTATTGAATTGCTTACCTGGCTGGCAGGAATGGACCTATTTGCAGAAAAAACAGTTATTTATGCTGATGTGGGATAAATCAAATGAACAAGAATTAAAGTTTATCATCCATCTCCAACAGCATAAAACGTTGTGGCGATCCTTGAAAAAAATTTGACAGATGGTTCATGATGGTTAGCCGCATATCATCCCTTCTTACCTTTACGGGTGCAACACCTGGTTTTACTCCACGGTGCCATTGGTGCAAAAAAACAACTTGAACCTTTACCGGATTGCTTAAAGGATAAATATTTCATCAATACCCTCAATTTCGGCGATCTTTGGGTATAGTATGGGCGGTTATGTAGCATTATACATAACCAGGCATTACTCCGGAATTATTTATAAGATCATTGCCCTTGCTACCAAATTTTATTGGGACCTGATCATGGCTGCAAAAGAGATATCCATGCTGGATGCGAAAACGATCAGTGAAAAACTACCTGCATTTGCGTACCAGCTTCAAGAACTTCATTCATACAACGACTGGAAAAAAATGCCTGATAAAACAAAATTGATGTTGTGGCAAATGACTCAGTATACTATTTTAAAGCCGGATGATCACCCTTCCCTGCCTGTTTACATATATCATTCTGCAGGCCTTGTATTTTACGACTGCAAAAACGGATGCATGGACAAACTTTGTCACTTTTGTAATGCAACCTCCTTCTTAATTCCTGGGGCTAGGGGAACGGCTTATCGATCGAAGGACTGGGTTGAGAAAACCATTGAGCTCCGTCTGCTGTCATATGTGCACAATCTTCCAGGCGGACCCCAAATTCCCCCGGCAGGGCGATCGTAGGCTCCACACTGAAACACATTCCCGGTTCTAATAATTGTTTATTACCTTTTAACATATTACCCCATTCGTGCACATCCATGCCAATACCATGTCCTGTTCGATGCGGTAACCCGGGTAGTTTATATCCCGGGCCGAAACCCGCGTCGGTTATGACCTTGCGGGCTGCAGCATCCACTTCTTCACAGGCTTGTCCTAATTTCGCTGCTGCAAAACCGGCTGCCTGTGCTTTTTGTTCCAGGTTCCAGATTTCAAGTTGTCGTTTTGTGGGCTCGGCCCCGAAAACGATGGTTCTCGTTATATCGGAGCAATAACCCTGCACTTTACAACCGCAATCCATCAGCACAATATCAGCTTTCTTGAGTTTTTGCGGATGGATACTGCCGTGTGGTAGCGCCGACGCCTCTGCAAAACTCACAAGTGAAAAACCATTTGCGCCACCCATTTGCTGCTGTGCTTCATTAATGATACCCGAAATACTGGCAGGGGCTACTCCTTCCTGCAGGCTTTCGATCCCCTTTTTTATGGCAGCAACAGTAATATCGTTTGCCTTTTGCATGAGGGCGATTTCTGCGGATGTTTTTACTAAGCGGCAGGGAATCGTTACCGGATCAGCGCTTAAATAATTTAAATGAGATGCTTCCTTTCTGATTCCATCTAAAATAAAAAAACGAAAACGTTCTTCAATCCCGATACTGCCGGTTTGGATTTTCCCATCCTTAAAAACAGCGGCTATTTGCTTGTAAGGGCTCTCATCCTCCTGCCATACATATACGTCTTTCCCGAATTTGATCAATTCCCTCAGGCGTGACTCTTCAAAGGCAGGGCAAACATATTTTACTTCACCCCGGGCCGGTATGATGGCAACCATTGTTCTTTCACTTTGCCCCCAACTGATCCCTGTAAAATAATCCATGGCGGTGCCGGCATCCAGCACCAGGGCTTCTATTTTCTGATCGACGAGTAATCGTTGGGCTTTTTCAATTCTGGACTCCCTTTCTTTCACGGTAATGGGCACCACATCGCCGGTCATATTTGGCAGTTCTTTTGACAACGGTGCCTTCGTTTCGCTCCCGGTTTTCGTGTTGCAGGAGCCGAATCCTGTAATGACCGCGGTGC
Organism: uncultured Chitinophaga sp.; assembly: GCA_964431095.1. Taxonomy (GTDB): domain Bacteria; phylum Bacteroidota; class Bacteroidia; order Chitinophagales; family Chitinophagaceae; genus JJ008. The sequence goes on from CAYSIU010000410.1 coordinate 2,090, forward strand.
CGGCAGCCGTTGCTGACAGCCCGATGAAGTCTCTTCTTTTGAGTTTCATAAAAAGTATTTACCCGGGTGAAGGTAAAAAAGAGTTTCCAACCTTTAAGAGTTGGAGACCGTCAGGATCAATTTCTTAAAGAACTGAGAAACCTTCTAATTTTGAACTGTTAACTGCAGATTCCCAACTCCCGATTCGAAAGCCGGTATGTTGGCAGAGTCTTTGCATAAATTTGATAATTAAAATAGCCGGATTATGAAAAGGAATCAATTTTTTTCAGTGTTGAAACCCCTCTTTATCCTCACCTTGTTTTTAAAGGGGTTTTCAGCACCCGCACAAAACAGCAATAAAGATCAAAGGCTGATCGCGGACAGTAGAGAAGCGAAAGCCGATTTTATTCGAACTGACGCATTGATGAAAAACCTTTTTTCTAACTCTTACGGTTACGTCATTTTTCCCAATGTAGGGAAAGGCGCCATCGGTATCGGCGGGGCAGCTGGTAACGGGATCGTCTTTGACCATGGCAACATCATCGGCCGTGCAAAAATGACCCAGATTAGCATCGGTTTTCAATGGGGCGGGCAGGCTTACCGCGAAGTGATATTCTTTGAAAACAAAGCAACGCTGGATCGTTTCAAAGCCAGTAAGCTGGAGTTTTCAGCGCAAGCTTCGGCGGTGGCTGCTACGGCAGGGGCATCGGGCAATGTAAAATATGCCAACGGGGTGATGATCTTCACCCAACAAAAAGGTGGCCTGATGTATGAAGCTTCTATCGGGGGACAGAAATTCAAGTTTAGTTCGTTTTAGTGAACGGGTTGGTCGCTACAAGGTCATAAATGCTTCTTCCATTTTTCTTACTCAGGATCAAATAGGAAAAAGAAGATACTGATAAGACCGGTTAAGCAACTGACAGCTGTGAAACATATTTTACCGATATAGCGGTGCAGGATCATCATAGAATCATTACTTTAAAAACGAGCTGTTCATTATCTGACAATTCCCTGGTTTTTAGAAATTCATTTCATCTGCGGTGGGTCCATAACTTCCGGGAATGGGCACATCGA
>CAYSIU010000411.1:0-3139 GCA_964431095.1 uncultured Chitinophaga sp.
TGCCTCACTCACCTCTCCTTCGGTGATACTGGCATCTCCCAGGGAACAGATCACAACCGGCCTTTCACCATGGGATCCTTTACTCAGTTTTTCGGGTAAATATGTTTCCAGGTACTGAACGCCCTGCCCGATCCCGGTGGTTGGTATGGCCTGCATCCCCGTGGCACTGCTCTGGTGGATCATGGTTGGCTTGTCTCCTCCCCTGTAATTCGGGTGAGAATAATATTCCCGGCCGCCCGTGAAAATATCATCGCCTTTGGCCAGCAACTGCAGCATCTGTTCATAGGGTGAAAAACCCAGCCCCAGTACAATACTTTCATCCCTGTAGTAAGGACTGATAAAATCGTATGGTTGTAATTGAAAGGCGGTGGCCAGTTGTATCGCTTCATGCCCCCGTGAAGTAGAATGAACATATTTGCAAATAGAACGATTAGCTTCATAGATTTCGGCCATCACCTTCACCTGGCACATCAGTCGGTAAGCGCGGAGCAATATGTTGGTATCAATCATAAGGAGGGGCAAAAATAAGCAAAGACCATAAGTAAGGAAGAATGGGCAATGATGAATTCGAAATGCTGAACAGATGCGGGGTTGTTATTCTGTCTATTTATTTAACATCGAGTGTAAACATACTGTCATCCTCAATAAAAGCTTCCAGTTCATCACCTACTACTACTTCGCCAACGCCGGCAGGGGTACCGGTAAAGATCACATCCCCGATATTCACGGAGAAATAATTGGAAATATAGGATACGATCTTATCGAAGTTGTGGATCATATCGGATGAATTTCCCTGCTGCACTAATTCTTTATTCTTGTACAGGCAGAAGTTGATGTCTTTTTTATTTTTTATGCTGGTAAATGGTACCCATTTGCCGATCACGGCGGAGTTGTCCCAGGCTTTCGCTTTTTCCCAGGGCAATCCTTTTTCTTTTAGTTCTTTCTGTACATCTCTCGCTGTAAAATCGATCCCTGCTGTAACCGCATCATAATATTTCCCGGCAAATTTTTCCTGGATGTACTTACCATTCTTGCTCACGCGTATCACCAGCTCGCACTCATAATGCAGTTCGTTGGTAAACTCGGGGTAATAGAACGGAGTATGGGGTTGCAGCATGGCACTCTTGGGCTTCATGAATATTACAGGTTCTTCAGGAACTTCATTACCCATCTCTTTGGCATGCGCTGCATAGTTACGGCCAACACAAAAAATCTTCATAAACAGGTGGTGTTTGTATTAAATACATCGGATACATTACTCATAGGGCTGTTTATCCCATATATTCAGTGGCAATCAATATGTATATTGGACTTGATCCCCATACCCGGTAATGGTCAACATCTCGGGGAAGAGTAGGTCAGGAACACTAAAGTAAGTAATCAATCTGATTTATCATAAAGAAAAATCCTGATTATTTATCGTGTTCATGGCAGTCGTAATACCTTGTGTGGCAAAGCATTCAATGGTATCTACGGCCTTTTCTATTTTCAGTTTTACAAGGGGTTCTTCTTCTTTTTTCCATTTGCCCAATACATAATCGGACTGATAACCCCTCGGGTAATCATTACCGATACCAAACCTCAGTCTTGGATAATCCTTAGTAGCCAGGGTTTCCTGCAGGCTTTTCAGTCCATTATGCCCCGCATCACTACCCCCCGGGCGCAGTCTTAGTTTATGTATGGATAAGGCAATATCGTCCACGATAACCAGCATCCGGGAGAGGTCAATACTTTCTTTATCCATCCAGTATTTCACGGCCTCGCCACTCAGGTTCATATAGGTGGTCGGACAAATGCAGGTAAATTGCTTTCCTTTCCATTTTATTTCCGATACATACGCCAGACGGCCAACCCGGAAATTCCCCCCATGTTTCAGTATAAACGCATTGACCACATCAAAACCGATATTATGACGGGTATGCGCATACTCGTTCCCGGGATTCCCCAGTCCTGCGATAAGAAATTTCATCAGTAATTAGAGGTAATGTTGACCAAAGATAGTTGGGAGTTGGCAGACCCGGGCTGGGGTCGGTAGTTAATGATCAGTAATCAGCCGTCGCTCAGAACAGGTTCCGACACTAAACTCCCGACTACAAACTTATTTCTTACCCTTTTCAGCTTTTTCCGCCTTATCCCCCTTCTCACTCTTTTCCGTCTTATCTCCCTTATCTCCGGGAGTAGCGGCGGTAGCGGTAGCCGTGGCACCGGCAGCAGCTCCTTCTGCAGGAACAGCAACAGCACCTTCGGCAGCAACGGGTGTTTCTTCCTTCAATTGTCTTGTTAATGTGACAGAAGCAACAGGAATACGGGGAGAGTGCAGCATTTCGTAATGATCCACTTTCACGTCTTCCACCCGGACATTGCCATTGAGTTCAAGATGATCTACCGGTACTTCGATCTGTTCCTGCAGGTATTGAGGGTAGGTCTTTACCTTGAGTGATTTCATTTTGATGTTCAGCTTTCCTCCATCTTTGACCCCGATGGCCGATCCGGTAAATTTCAACGGAATATCGGCGACTACTTTTTTGTCGTCCACCAGTTCCAGGAGGTCCACGTGCAGAAGATGATCATTGACCTTGTCAAACTGAAGGTCCTTTAAAATGGTTTTGTAGGTTTTGCCGTCGAGTTTTATTTCGGCCAGCTGGAAGCTGGATGTGTACACCAATGATTTAAAAGCTGCAGCAGGAGCCTGGAAATTGACCTCCTGTTCACCGCCATAAATTACACCGGGCACCATTCCCTGAGAGCGGAGTTCTCGGGTGGCAGCCTTGCCGAATCCGGTCCTCAGTTGTCCTTCGATTGTAATTGTCTTCATTTTATTTATTATTTACTTGATGCCTATTCCCTGGCCCTGTTCTTTCTTACCTGTCTCTTCTTTGCGAATGAATAAATAAACTCGTGATACTTTTATTTTCATACGCGTTGCGGATTGCCACTGCAAAAAGCTCAGCCACACTCAACACTTTGATCTTACTGCTTTCGCCTTTGACCGGTATGGTATCACATACCACTAATTCTTCCAACACGCTGTTTTCGATATTTTCGTAGGCCTTCCCGCTCAACACCGGGTGGGTGATCATCGCCCGTACGCTTCTTGCCCCTTTTTCCATCAAAAGACCGGCGCTTTTGGCCAGCGTAC
>CAYSIU010000412.1:0-3136 GCA_964431095.1 uncultured Chitinophaga sp.
CCGGAGTGGTTCTTCCAGCGCTCTTTTTACAATCGCAAAGCCGGTTGATTCATCTTCGTTAGCTCCTTTTAATTTTTCCAATGCCTCAATGGCGCGAATGAAAGCTACCCCACCTCCAGGGACGATACCTTCTTCCACGGCAGCCCTGGTAGCATGCAACGCATCATCTACCCGGTCCTTCTTTTCTTTCATTTCCATTTCAGTGGCGGCACCCACGCTTAGCACGGCCACGCCGCCGCTTAATTTGGCCAGGCGCTCCTGCAATTTTTCTTTGTCATAATCGGACGTGGTCACTTCGATCTGGGCCTTGATCTGGTTGATGCGTGCACTGATATCTTCTTTCTTGCCTTTCCCGCCAACGATGGTCGTATTGTCCTTGTCGATGGTGATGGAGGCAGCCTGACCGAGATAGCTCAGGTCAGCATTCTCCAGTTTGTAACCCTGCTCTTCGCTGATCACCACCCCCTTGGTCAGCACGGCAATGTCCTGCAGCATTTCTTTCCTGCGATCGCCAAAGCCAGGAGCTTTAACGGCTGCCACTTTCAAAGTGCCACGCAGTTTATTTACGACCAGCGTGGCCAATGCTTCGCCTTCAAGATCCTCTGAAATGATCAATAAAGGACGGCCACCCTGTGCTACTTTTTCAAGGATATGCAGGATATCTTTCATATTGCTGATCTTCTTGTCATAGATCAGGATATAGGGACTTTCCAATTCGGCTTCCATCTTGTCGCTGTTGGTGACAAAGTAGGGGGAAATGTAACCCCGGTCGAATTGCATCCCTTCGACGACCTCAACTGTGGTCTCCGTACCTCTTGCTTCCTCTACCGTGATCACACCTTCCTTGCCCACCTTCTTCATGGCTTCGGCGATCAGTTTTCCAATCTCGAAGTCATTGTTGGCCGAGATGGCAGCCACCTGCTGTATCTTGCTGCTGTCATTCCCTACTGCCTGCGATTGACTCTTGAGGTGCTCCACCACTTTGGCCACCGCTTTATCAATACCCCGCTTCAGGTCCATCGGGTTACTCCCGGCAGCCACCATTTTCAGTCCCTCATTGATAACGGATTGAGCCAGTACCGTGGCAGTCGTTGTACCATCCCCTGCGATGTCAGCGGTTTTAGAAGCTACTTCTTTTACCATCTGGGCACCCATGTTCTCGATGGGGTCTTCCAGTTCGATCTCCTTGGCTACCGTTACACCATCTTTGCTGATGGAAGGGGCACCGAATTTTTTCTCCAGCACCACGTTACGGCCTTTGGGACCCAGCGTTACTTTCACGGCATTGGCCAGAATGTCAACGCCTTTTTTCATTTTGTTTCGCGCTTCAATGTCGAAAAAGAGTTGTTTTGCCATAATTATTTTAATTTTTTAATGTTTGTGAATGATAGAAAAAAATGCAGGTATTGACGCTTATACAATCGCCAGTATATCACTTTCCCGCATGATCAGGTAATCATCGCCATCGATCTGGATCTCTGTCCCGGCATATTTGCCATAAAGAACCGTATCGCCTGTTTTCACGGTCACGGGTTCATCTTTCTTACCGGGCCCGGCAGCTACCACTATGCCCCGCTGGGGCTTTTCTTTAGCGGTATCAGGAATGATGATGCCGCCTGCGGTCTTTTCTTCTGCTGCGGCAGCTTTTACGATTACCCTGTCGTGCAACGGGGTAACATTCACTTTTTTAGCCATAATTGTATTGATTTTGAGATTTTTGAAAATGGATTGCCCATAAAATTTGGGATGGCAAAGGTACAGGAAATAATATGCCATTTGCTGTGAAAGTGAAAAATTTTCAGTCGGGCGGCAGATTCCGTCTTTGGGAAGCAGAAATGGAGGCGTTTTTTCAGGCGATCGTGTCAAATTTTCATTCAGCAGAAATTATGGTGAAAAAAAGACCAGCTTTAGAGCTGGTCAATATCCTTTATGTTTTTGGAATTATCATTGTCGCAATAAACGACGTGTATAAAGCTGTCCATCAACAAAAGCCTGCAAAACATATACCCCCGTGCTCAGGCTCCCCGACGCAGGGCTCCATTGTATGAACTGGCTGCCTTTTCCGAATTGTTGACGGGCGATCAATTTCCCCGACATATCCACTAATCTGAGATCAACCATCCCCAGCGGCTCTCTGAAAAAACGGACTGTGATAAGATCAGGGAATGGGTTAGCCGACACATACATTCTTTGATCGGCGCCCGGCATTTTTACCAGTATGACATTACTGAGTTTGCTGTCATTATTCAGATCAACAGATCTCAACCGGTAATAATTTTTTTCTGCCTTTACATCCACGTCAGTATACTGATAATGCAAGAGTGAATTGCTGGTACCGGCAGCCGGGATCGAGGCGAGCTTTATAAAATCAATCCCGTTATAAGATCTTTCAAGTTCAAAATGACTGCTGTTCAATTCAGAGGCGGTATTCCATTCCAGTAAAATATTTTTCCCATCCGGGTGACCAGTAAAATCTATCAGTGTTACCGGCAAAGGTGTATTCAGCAAATGGCTGGTGAAAACACCCCGCCCATGCGTGGCAGCACCAATGGCTTTGTCGGAGTAACGCAGCACGAGTTGATCGACCCTTACATTGGCGAGCCCGCTGTTATTAGCTGTCCAGACAGTTGATGAACCATTCAGTGTATTGGTTGACCATGTGCCCAACTCGGTGGCCAGCATAACCCCGCCAATGGCCTGGCCCCTCCTATGATATCCACTGGGAGTGAAAACGGCCCAACGGATCGGCATATCGGGTAAATTACCTTCCACCGAGGTCCAGTTGCTACCCCCATCCGTGCTTTCCCAAACACTTACCACACCATAGTTAGATACGGTCAGGATCATATGATTGGAATTGCCGGGTTCAATATCAATATTTGAAATATAAGAACCGGCAGCCAGCGAAGGACCCGCAAATAGGGTGGCCGAAGGCCGGTTGCCCGGCGGTCCTCCTGTAGGTCCATTGGCCCTTATTACTTTTACGAGGTTGGGAGTGACTGCTGCACCGGAGTTGTTTTGAGAATTGGAGCATCCCAGCCAGATCGTTGTTTCATCCGCCGGATCGATCTTTATACAACTCGCCTGCCGGTTGGCACCCATACGATTACCTGGCCGTGGATGCCCGCGTGTCGGC
>CAYSIU010000413.1:0-3134 GCA_964431095.1 uncultured Chitinophaga sp.
GCATGATTATACTCCGGGGTTGCCAGGTTCCCCATATCGGCCCGGGGATGCGAAATTGAATTCATCCGGATCCTGTCGCCCAATAAAGCGCCGCCAGTTTTCTTCTTGGAAGGATCCACTGAGATAACAGCCACCGTCTTATTCGTAAAATTGTTGAGAAACCGGCGAACGATCTCATCCGTAACACTGCTTTTCCCTGCACCACCCGTCCCCGTTATACCCAACACGGGAATCGTAGTTACCAGCTTCCGGCTGCCTGCTACTGGCTGCGGGCTGTTTTCTGCATTCGTAATCTCCCTTGCGATCTTCCGTACATCTTTTACTTCGTCCAATTTTAAAGCAGTGCTGTAATCCGATTTGCCGTTCAGTTGTATGTCGCATTGCCGGATCACGTCTTCGATCATTCCTTCCAGCCCCATTTTTCTTCCATCATCGGGGGAATAGATCCTGCTGATGCCATATTGATGCAGTTCTTCTATTTCGTTGGGCAGGATTGTGCCGCCGCCGCCGCCGAAAATTTTGATATGACCACATCCGTTCTCTTCCAGCAGGTCCTTCATGTATTTGAAAAACTCTACATGTCCTCCCTGGTAACTGGTAATGGCAATTCCCTGCACATCTTCTTCGATGGCCGCTTCCACAATTTCTTTTACCGACCTGTTGTGACCCAGGTGGATGATCTCAGCTCCCTTACTTTGCATGATACGCCGCATGATATTGATGGCGGCATCATGGCCATCAAAAAGACTGGCGGCCGTAACAATACGTACCTTATTTTGAGGGGTATAACTCATCACGTATCCAAAAGAGCAAAATTAACTTAAAAAACCAATGCTCGTCCGACCGTTTGTTAGCTTAACCCTATGATTATGAGAGAGACGGGCTGGTCCGTTAGCCCGGTTAACATACAGGAGTGCAAGGGGTTGACTACATTTGTGCATGCGGCAAAATGTTGAATTGATATCGGCCCTCTATAAAAAGTGGAAAGGATTGGAGCCGCTATCCATTGATCTGCTTCCGCAAAGCGGCAGTGAACGTCGCTATTTCAGGCTGCATGGCAAAAGTGAATCGGTGATCGGCACGTATGGAGCGAATAGTAAAGAAAATGAGACGTTCATTTATTTCTCCCGGCATTTCAAAAACAAAAACCTGGTGGTTCCGGAGATCCTCTCCGTGAGCGATGATGGTTTGTTTTACCTGCAGGAAGATTTAGGTGATATTTCCCTGCTGAACCGCCTTGAAATGGGAGGCTATACTAAAGAAGTATATAGATTGTTCAAAAAAAGCCTGGAAGCGCTCGCCGACCTGCATGTAAAGGGCGACAACGGCTTAAACTATGCCAAATGTCTTACCAACAAAGAGTTTGGCCGGCAGGCCATCATGGCCGACCTGCTTTATTTCAAATACTATTTCCTGGATGCGTTGCGTAAACCCTACGACAAACAAAAACTGATCGATGATTTTGAAGCCCTGAGCAATTATCTCACGCATACAGAGTATAAATATTTCATGTTCCGGGATTTTCAAAGCCGCAACATCATGGTAAAGAGCGACGACAGCGTGCATTTCATCGATTACCAGGGCGGCATGAAAGGAGCCCCCCAATACGATGTGGCTTCTATGTTATGGCAGGCCCGGGCCAACCTCCCCGACGAATGGAAGAACCGCCTGCTGGAAGATTATATGAACTCCTTTGAGAACATCATTGATGAAAGGATCGATAAGAACACCTTCCGCAGCCAGTACAATGGGTATGTGCTCATCCGTCTCCTGCAGGTATTGGGCGCCTATGGTTTCCGGGGATTATTTGAAAGAAAGGCGCAATTCCTGACCAGCATCCCAATGGCGCTGAAAAACCTGAAAGAATTTTTTGACAATCAAACAATCGGTATTGCCGTACCCGAATTCAGGAAAGTATTGGATGTCTGCGTATCCAACGATATTATTGAACAATTTACTCCTACCCAGGCCACGGAGCAAACGCCGCTGGTAGTTACGATCAACAGCTTTTCCTACCGCGGGGAAATACCTGCAGACGAAAGTGGCCACGGTGGCGGTTTTGTATTTGATTGCCGTGGCATTGACAACCCGGGCCGCATAGAAAGTATGCAGACGCTTACGGGCCGCGATAAGGAAGTAAAAGATTACCTCGAACAACAAACAAAGATGCCCGAATTCCTCAACAGTGTCTTTGATATCGTTGACATCAATGTAGAAGAATATATCCGAAGAGGTTTTGAAAGCCTGGTGGTCAGCTTTGGCTGTACCGGCGGACAACACCGCAGTGTTTATGCCGCCGATGCACTGGCCCGGCATTTGAAAAATAAATTCAAAGTGAAGGTCAAACTAAACCACCTGGAACAGGAAATAAAAAACTGGATCAACGAAGTTCCCAAGAGATAATGAAAGCAATGATCTTTTCAGCAGGATTGGGCACCCGGTTTAAGCCCTGGACCGATCAACATCCGAAAGCATTGGCCCTTGTCAATGGCAAATCATTGCTGCAGCGGAATATCGAATACCTGCAACGAAACGGGATAAAAGAGGTTGTCGTTAACGTTCATCATTTCCCGGGGCAGATCATCGATGCTGTTCAAACCCACCGCGGATGGGGAAGTGATGTAGTGATCAGTGACGAATCCAAAGAATTACTGGACACGGGCGGAGGTTTGCTGAAAGCCAGGGGTTTTTTTACACCCCGTGAACGATTCATCACCTGCAACGTGGATGTCCTGACGGATCTTGACATCAAAGCGCTCATCGCTTTTCACGAAAAAAACAAAGCATTGCTGACGATGGCTGTCAGTAACCGCGACACTTCCCGTTATTTTTTGTTTGATAAAAGCTCCCGGCTTTGCGGCTGGAGAAATACAAAAACGGGTGAAGAAAAAATTGTCGGCGGTAAAGATGAATGGACCCCGAAAGCTTACAGTTGCGTGGTGGTTTTTGAATATGACATTTTCGATTTGATCCCATTGACCGGGAAATTTTCCCTGGTAGACGTATACCTTCGCCTGGCCCCGGATCATTTGATCCTGGGTTATTACCACAGCGGCGATAACTGGGTGGACGTAGGCAGGTCTGAATGGGTTGGCATTGCAAGATCCAATTTCCTTTAATATAACGGTATATTC
>CAYSIU010000414.1:0-3128 GCA_964431095.1 uncultured Chitinophaga sp.
ATGACCGGCAAAGGCTTTGTCATAAAAATCGGCTGCGCTTCTCCGGGCCTTTATATATTCATCCAGGTGACGAAGTTTGATATCCAGGATGGCGGCCTGCACGGAATCGAGCCGGCTGTTGCAACCCACCTGGTCATGATAGTATTGCCGGCTCTGACCATGGTTGGCGATCATTTTCATTTGCAGCGCCAGATTATCGTCATGGGTGAAAATCGCGCCTGCATCGCCAAATGCGCCAAGGTTCTTGGAAGGATAGAACGATGTGATGCCGATCTGCCCGATGGTGCCGGTTTTTCTCTTTGTTCCGTCAGCAGCAATAAAATCACAGCCGATGGCCTGGGCATTATCCTCGATCACAAACAGGTTATGTCGTTTAGCGATATCCATTATTTCTTCCATCGGGGCCGCCTGCCCGTATAAATGAACAGGTACGATCGCTTTTGTCTTCGGGGTGATCGCTTTTTCCAGGGAAACAGGGTCCATGCAAAAACTACGGGCATCCACTTCCACAAAAACGGGGGTAAGCCGGAGCAGGGCGATCACTTCCGTGGTAGCGATATAAGTAAAGGAAGGAGTAATGACCTCATCCCCGGGTTGCAGTCCCAGGGCCATCATCGCGATCTGCAGTGCATCTGTCCCATTGGCGCAGGGAATGGTATGTTTGACACCGAGATAAGCCGAAAGATGCGCCGAAAAATCATGCACCGCTTTGCCATTGATGAAAGCCGTGCTTTCCATCACCTCCATCACCGCTTTATCCACTTCGGGTTTTATCTTATGATACTGGGTTTTGGTATCTACCATCTGGATGGGGCGCATAAATGAATCAAATTGGTCATATCCGTCATATAGGTCCTATGACTTCTCTATAAGCGTGCAAAATTAGTAAAATACAGGTAGTTTAACCAGTTGCTTTTACATTTGCCCATTATTTGAATTCATAACATTGGACGTCTTTCTTTATAATATTTTTTTATTGCTCTACCGCATAGCCATGGGTATCGCTGCACTGTTCAATCCAAAAGCCAAAAAATGGGTGCAGGGCAGGAAGCAGATTTTCAAAAGACTGAAAGCGGCCATCCCGCCGGGTGAACCGATCACCTGGATCCATTGCGCATCACTGGGCGAATTTGAGCAGGCCAGGCCCCTGATGGAACATATCAGGTCACAGATCCCCCATTCCAAAATATTACTCACCTTCTTTTCTCCATCGGGTTTTGAAGTGCAAAAAAATTACAAAGGAGTCGATTGGGTATTTTACCTGCCTATGGACGGTCGCCGCAATGCCCGTCGCTTCCTGGAGATCATTCATCCTTCGCTGGTGATCTTCGTGAAATACGAATTCTGGTATTATTACATGAAGAAGATCGAATCCGGGAAGATCCCGGTCCTGCTGATCTCTGCCTTATTCCGCAGGGATATGCCTTTCTTTAAGTGGTACGGCAGTCTGCAGCGGAAGATCCTGGCGAAATTTGACCATATGTTCGTACAAAATGAATCTTCGAAAAAATTACTGGATGAACTCGGTTTTGCGCGCATCACCAGCGTTTCAGGCGATACCCGTTTTGACCGTGTCAGTGAAATTGCAGCCCGGTTCGAACCCATTCCCCTGATCGAACAGTTTATCGGTAACAGCAAAGCGATCGTGGCCGGCAGTACCTGGCCCGAGGATGAGCAGGTTTTTCAAAAAGCATGGGAATCTTCAAACGGACCGGGATTAAAACTGATCATCGCCCCGCATGATATCAGTAAAAAACACCTTACGCTCATACAGGAACTTTTTCCCGAAGCAGTTTTATTCTCTGAACTCACAACCGGTAACCCGCAACGGGCTTCCGCCAACATACTCATCATTGACAATATCGGTATGCTTTCCCGCCTGTACCGGTACGGGTACATCACGTATGTGGGGGGTGGGATGAGAACCATTGGCTTGCATAATATACTCGAAGCCGCAGTACACTATAAACCCATTATTATCGGGCCTTACTACAAAAAATACTCCGAGGCGGTGGACCTGGTGAATGCCGGCGCTGCGTTTGTGATAGAAACGGGGGGACAACTAGTGGATACCATAAACGACTTAATGTCCAATACCAACAACCACTATGAAAATGCGGCAAAGCTGGCGGGAGATTACGTAAAGCAATGGACGGGGGCAACGGCCCGCATTGTCAGTTATATTCAGGAAAAACGCCTTTTGACGAGCTGATAAAAATGCTGTACAGCCGGCTGATCATTGTTCCATCCCAGTTTCACTTTCAGCTCTCTGCTGATCCAGTATTCAGCCTCTGCATAAATATTGAAGCTGTTGATGGTCTTGATGCTCCGTTCATACATATTTTCATCGCCGCGGAAAAGTTCGTTGATAAAATGAAACCGGTCGTTGATGCCAATCGCCTTACGCAGATCTTTTACCGGTGTTTCCTTGAGTACCTCCAGTAATTCGGTTTTGCCCTGCTTCAATTTATCATTCAACGACTCTCCGTGTACGGTCATATCATTGATCTCTTTTTCCCTGGGCTGGTGCGAAAGGGTGGGTATCTCGGTCATGGGATCGAACACCATATCCAGTTGTCCATTCCGTTGCACCACGGAAACGGAGCCATCTTCTACCAGCACGGTTTCTTTTACTTCCCGGGTTGCGGGCTCTGCTTCCCTGGTCACCGGTTCTTCTGCGGGTTTTGGAGCATATTTTTCATAAGGGGCTGACCCATTGGCCGGAACATGAGTGGTTGCAGGAAGCACGACCGCTACTTTGGGAGTACCCAGGCTTTGACGGTTGACCAGGTTCATTTTGGTGAGTTCGAACTCCAGTAGCTGCACCGTGCCCAGTAAGAGGGCGGGGTCGGCATTTTGATTAAACTGATCTTTCAGTTTACTGATGAGAGCCTCTATTCGTTCCATTGTGGTATTTTTGAAAAATGACGAATATAACCTGTTTCAGGGGTCGTTTTATTAACGTAACAGGTGTTTTGAAATTACAAACATTCTGCCAATAAAATAAATTTCATACCGGTATATTTAAATCTTAACAATGTTTATAGAACCAAATACCAACGGTGAACGCCGGGGAAGTATCGAAGTGATCTGTGGCTCAATGTTCAGCGGGGAGCCCTAAGAGCTCA
>CAYSIU010000415.1:0-3124 GCA_964431095.1 uncultured Chitinophaga sp.
TAATTTTTATTTCGGGATTGTGTTATTTCATTTAACGTTTGGGTTCCATGCAAAAAAAATCAAAACCAATTTCCTGTGGGGACTCAATTATTTCAATTATGGAAACACTACTGAAACAGATGCAGCCGGGAATATTCTAGGTAAGTTCCGCCCAACGGATTGGATGATGCAGGTGAGTGCTTCGCGGAGTTATATGGAAAAATGGAATTACGGGGCCACACTTAAATTCATCAGTTCCAATTACGGGATCTATCGTTCCAATGCACTGGCCATGGATGTGGGGGTGTTATTTCATGACAGTGCGAAATTATTCACGGCTTCCGTGTTGGTGAAGAACATGGGCTTCCAGTTGAAAAAATACGAGGGGACCGATCCGGATGATCTGCCTTTTGACCTGCAAATGGGAATTACCCAACGATTGAAAGAAGCACCTTTTAGTTTTTCTCTTACCGCGCAACGGGTTCACCGGTTTGACATAAGATATAACGATACTACTTTCAACAGTGAGAATGGTCTAGGAAACCCGCGCAACAAGATCGGGAAACTGTTGGATCACCTGGTCATTGCCGCAACGGTTTACCTGGGGGACAGGTTGGAAGTTATTGGTGGGTACAATTTTCTCCGCAGGAGGGAATTGAATATCGGCAATACTTCCAATGGATTAAATGGTTTTTCCTTTGGGGCCGGGGTGATGCTGGGCAAGTTGCAGGTGCGCTATGCAAGGGCTTATTATCAAAGTAATACAGCCTATAATCAATTCGGGCTTACGATGAAACTAAATGAATACTTCGGGTTGGGCAAATTTGGAGAAAGAATTGGGTGGTAATCCGGAAGGTTCTCACAGAGGATGCTGATTTTCTTTAAAGCAATTCCTTTTTATACTGTCATCTTATAAACTTCAAAAGCTTCGGCATATTCACTATTGCACTGCACACCCCTCACTCTTGCTAATGAACGGATAAAATCTTCCTGCATGTAATTCCGGTGGGACTGCGAACGGTACGCCGTCAACGCTTTTATTTTCCTGTCCAGGTCCGCGGCAGAGAATTTGATGAACAGCGTTGAATAAAACCGGTTCTGGTTCCAGGGCAATTCATAGCCGAGGATGGAACTGTTCTTAAAGGCCCGCAATGCTTCGTTGTGTACGACCTGATGATCCTGGTGAATATCCGCAGCAGAAGGGATGAAGACAAGATCGGGTTGAATCAATTTGTTGAGCTGCACGAGTTTTTCCAGTAGTTCCTGTCTCTTCTGATCGAACTCCCTTACTTCGAAATCATACAAGATCAGTTTGTCGGTATCCAATCCGAGCTCCTTCAGGGCGGTCCTGCACTCTTTTTCCAGTGTATCACCCGGCCCCCCTTGGGGCAATGATCTTTTACAGGTGGAAAAAGCTGCATAATGAACTTCTTTTTTTTCGGCGCAGAATCTTGCCATCGCCCCCCCGCAACCTAACTCACCGTCATCCGTATGCGGAGCGAGGACCAATATCTTTCGGGAGGTCAGCATAAACTGCAAAAATAGTCTTTGGATCAACGAGAAAGTTTATTCTGCCAGGAAACTGCTGGAATCCTTCAGCAACGGCAGGTGCTGCCCGAATTGGGAATTAAAAAGGACCCTGAACTGGTTTACGCTGGATTGCCCACGGTAAAAGCCTGTATAATTCCGGTTCGGTATCAGTACAGCGTTGAGGTTCATGAAATGATATTTTTTCTCCACGGTTTCTTTGAATTCCCTGAACCCATGATCTCCCATTAAGATAATGATGGGTGGCCGGTTTGAGTAATGGAGAATGTGATCGATCAGCCCAAGGTATTCTTTATTGGCGTATCGGAGATAACCGAGAAATGCTTTTTTATCAAATGCTTTATCATCTGTGAGTATTTTGTAAGATACCTGGTTCCCGCTGCTGTCAAAATAGTAGGGATAGTGGGGCATCACCAGGTGTGTGTACACGAACCGGGGCTGATCCGTTTTGGTTCCGGCTATATCTTTTGTCAGCCGGGTGAGTTTAGTATTGTTTGTCAGGTCACCGTTTCTCCAATTTTTAATGACCCAACCCAATTTCAACGTGGTTACGAGGTGATAGCCCAGGTCGCGGCGGATCCTGTAGAGAAATGTCTGGGAAAGGATGGGTTTTGTTTTGGTGAGCAGGAAAGTGGGCCTGGCGAGAGAATTCTGTTTATAAAAATCGAAGATGGAGTAATTATAAAAACGATAGCCGTTGCTGGTCAGAAAAGATAAAGCTTTGCTTTTTTTGATAGTGTTATAACAGACCGACATGTCTGCTTTGCTGGAATTACTGCCGGTGATACCACTGGGATAATTCATATCGAGCATGGATGCCACTGAAAAGGGGGTAAAATTATAATTGCTCATACTGCTGTCAACGATATGAAAATTTCTCTGGCGCAGCTCTTGCTCAAAACCTGAATTGTCATAGCCGAAAATATCATGTAGCTCAGTCCTCCCGGGGTAACCATCCGCAATGATGAGGTAAATATCGGGTTTGTCGCATTGATCACAGCGTGTAAAGCCATTGCCCATGGCTGCCTCCTGTACGTCATGCTTTGATGTTTTAAAAGGTAGGAATAGGAGATCGATCAGAATAAGTATGTACAGCAGTGTATTTAAGTAAAAACTAAGGCGCGAAAAATTCTTTTTTGTTTTTTTCAGGGTAATGGCGACTCCCAGTAATACAACCAACAGGGCAGGGAGTATGAAACTGTATTTTACAACAAAGGTCCCTGGGAAAATAGTTTTCAGAAAATCATGAACGGGCCCGAAGAAGAATTGAATGCTTAAGATCAAAAAGCCATAAAGGGCGGCTTTCCGCGGATGACGGAATAAAAGCCATGACAGGAAAAACAATACCAATGCAATCAACCAGTAGTTGATCACAAGCCGTTCCGAGTCTTTGAGCGGTACGATATCAAAATTTGTCATCCACCCGTGTAGCACGAAAAAAAACGGCAGAAGCAATAAGAAAACCGGTCGGTCACTGATGATATTCTTAATAGCGACTTTCATGCTTTACTCATCAGGTATAAGATCCTCCCGGAAGTACCTACAGGCTGTTGCTCTATCACGTTGAAATATTTCTCAGATGCCCTTTCAAAATTCT